>JAYVLR010000131.1:0-3885 GCA_043759395.1 Thiobacillaceae bacterium | reverse complement strand
CCGGTGCTGGTGCATTTTCATTACTCCTCGCGCGTGCCGGGCGCGCGCGCGCGCACAGTGGCTCGTTGTAAGCGCGTCAAGGCCGCTATCGGGGCGCGCTACGCGCATTTACACGAACAGGGTTTGCTGCACTGCCAGATGGCGCTGAGCGACCAGGACGGTAGCGAGCGCTGCACCTTCGTCGAAGACGAAGTGCATGATGCCGGACATTAAATACAAATGATTCACAAGGAACACATATGAGAATCATGCGAGTTGAAAAAACCCTGGTATCGACCAACCGCATTGATGGCTTTTGCCACAAGCCGCTGCTGGTGGTGCAGGACAAAATCGGCAGTATACGCAGCGTTGCGGTCGATGCGGTGGGATGTATTCCGGGCGACTGGGTGATCTGCGTGGGTTCGTCCGCAGCGCGCGAAGCGGCTGGCAGCAAGGAGTTTCCGTCGGATCTGACCATCGTCGGCATCATCGACCACTGGCAGCCCGACACCCCCTGACATGGAAATCATGCGCGTCAGGGATGATCTGGTATGTACCCAGCGGGTGTCTGGCCTAAAACTGGCTTCGTTGCGCGTACTGGAAACCCAGGCGGGCGGCTTGCTGGTGGCGACAGATCCAGTGGGTGTGCCGGTCGGCAAGTGGGTGTTTACCAGTAGCGGCACTGCGGCGCGCTGGGCGATGCCGGATTCGAGTGTGGTGACCGATCTGACCATTTGCGGAATCATCGACAACTGGGTTGAGTGAGTTTTAGGTGGTGGGGCAAGGGTGTGCGTGATTGCGCGGTTGCCCTTGGAATAAGGGCAGCAGAATGTCGTTTTTTAATTTTTGGAAGGAGTAACAAAATGGCTGAACGTATGGGTGTTGCACTGGGGATGATTGAAACTCGTGGTCTGGTTCCCGCGATCGAAGCGGCGGACGCGATGACCAAAGCCGCAGAAGTGCGTCTGATCGGTCGTCAGTTTGTGGGCGGCGGTTATGTGACCGTGCTGGTGCGCGGCGAAACCGGCGCGGTTAACGCCGCCGTTCGCGCGGGCGCCGATGCCTGCGAGCGTGTAGGTGACGGCCTGGTGGCTGCGCACATCATTGCCCGCGTACACAGCGAAGTGGAAGGCATTCTTCCGACATCGCTCAACGCTTGATATTTGGGTACTTTTTTGAGCGCGCGGTTTGGGTGCTTGATTTTTATTTGTTTAATTTAAGGAGTTGAAAATGGCTAACGTATCTGGTGTTGCACTTGGCATGATTGAAACCCGTGGTCTGGTTCCCGCGATCGAAGCGGCGGACGCGATGACCAAAGCCGCCGAAGTGCGTCTGGTGGGCCGTCAGTTTGTCGGTGGTGGTTATGTGACCGTGCTGGTGCGCGGCGAAACCGGTGCGGTCAACGCCGCCGTTCGCGCGGGTGCCGATGCATGTGAACGTGTGGGCGACGGCCTGGTTGCCGCGCACATCATCGCCCGCGTACACAGCGAAGTAGAAGGCATTCTGCCGACCGCGCCGAATGCCTGATTGTCTTACCTGATTGTCTGGCATTTGTTTTTTGATTGAGTTAATCAATCGCAACGTAATGGAGAAAACGCATGGCTAACGTCAGCGGTGTTGCACTTGGCATGATTGAAACCCGTGGTCTGGTTCCCGCGATTGAAGCAGCAGACGCGATGACCAAAGCCGCCGAAGTGCGTCTGATCGGTCGTCAGTTTGTGGGCGGCGGTTATGTGACCGTTCTGGTGCGCGGCGAGACCGGTGCGGTTAACGCTGCGGTTCGCGCCGGTGCTGATGCCTGCGAGCGCGTGGGTGACGGCCTGGTGGCTGCGCACATCATCGCCCGCGTACACAGCGAAGTGGAAGGCATTCTGCCGACTTCGCCTGATGCCGACGGCGGTGGCCGCGACGCTGAAATCACCTCGATCCGCAGCTAAGTTGGCGCAGCCAGGTCGCCAGATGAGCGCGTCGGAATGAGTGTGGATCCTCGCACCTTGGGCTGGTTGTCTCGCGCCTTGACGCATGAGATGAGCGCAGTGCAGCAGTATCTGGCGCAAAGCGTGCTGGCACGGCTGTGGGGTGACTACGCGCTGGCATCGAAACTGCGCCGCGAAGCGGTGGAAGAGCTGCAACATGCCGAGCGCCTGATGGAGCAACTCATCCGTTTGGGGGTTGCCCCTTCGGCAGGCATTCTGCCCCCGGCACGTCTGGGGCAGAATGTGGACGACATGCTGGTAGCCGATCGCCAGATGGAAGTCGATGCGGTGCGTCTGTACGAGCAGGCCTTGACCCACGCGCAGCGTATGCGCGATGGCGATGTGGCCACATTGCTGGAAGAAATTCTGGCCGAAGAAGTGGCGCATGTGCATGAAATAGACGGCATGGCGACTGAATTAAACCGGAGTGAGCGACCACAGCATGGCTGATGCGACCAACATTCCCGCTGGCTGGGAAGCGCGCGGCAAACCGCAAACCCTGTTCAGGCGCTTCGCGTTTGAACGCTATGTAAAAACGCGCGATTTTCTGGATGCGCTGGCGGCACTGTCCGAAGAGGCCGGCCTGCATCCGCAGAATATCAACTTCGCCACCACTTACGTCAACGTTACGCTGGAAGCAGGGGAAAGCGGCGAACTGGGCGAGGCCGAACTCGGTCTCGCGCAACGCATCAATGCCTTGTATGTCCCGCCGGGAGCCTGATGATGGCGACCCATGTGATTGCGGTCATCAACCAGAAAGGCGGCGCGGGCAAAACCACGCTGTCGATGAATCTGGCGGCAGGTCTGGTGCGGCGTGACAAAACCCTGGTGCTGGATGTGGATCCGCAAGGCTCGGCTTTGCAATGGAACAGCCAGGGCAGCGAAGCATTCCCCGCGCCGGTGAAGAAAATCATCGGCAAGTGGGATGCACAAAGTTTGCATCAGAACTACAAAGGCTACCGGCATCTGGTGCTGGATTGCCCGCCTTCTCTGGACAGCCATGCCTCCTTGCAGGCGTTGCGGGCGTGCGATGTGGCGCTGATTCCGGTGTTGCCGTCGCCGATCGATTTGTGGGCCAGCCTGCGCTTGCCACAAGAAATCGAAGAAGCCAGAAAAACCAACAAGCGGCTCAAAGCGTATTTGGTGCTGAACCAGCTTGAGCCGAAGAGCGCCCTGTCGGCAGCGATGCACGAGGCGCTCGCCGAGTTTGGCATTCCGGTGTTGCAGGCCACCATCCGGCGGCGCGCCGTGTATCGCAGTGCCGCGCTGGAAGGCGTATCCGTCTATCAGTTGGGCAGTCGTGGCGCAGATGCTGCGGCTGAAATCGAAGCCATCCTTAACGAGGTGATCGCATCATGACAAACTTGAAAGACAAACTTTCCGCCAGTGTGCGCCAGGCCAAAGCCTCGCAGCAGCCAGCATCAAAGCAGGCCGTAAAACAGCCGGTAAGAAAACAGCCCGCACCGCAGCCAACGGCAAGAGCCAGCGCGGCCAAGCCCGCTGCCAAACCTGCGGCAAAGCCCGTCGCCAAACCCGCAGCCACCACACACGTGGCCGCACAGAAAAACACATCGGATGCGCCGAGCGGCTTTCAGCTTCCCGACCGTGTCTGGCCAGACTGAACGGTCGCCGATTTAATTCTAAGCAGGTGGTTTGTCATGCGTAACGATCCTTTTTTTCGCACCTATTCTCCGCGCCAGGAGGCTATAGCGCGTGCTAGCCAGACGCAGCGCCATGAGGCCCAGAATCATCAGGCAGCAATGACCCGTCCGGCTTCTACCGCGCCAGCGTCAGACCTGCTCGCACCCTACATGGTGAAAGACGCGCCTTATTACCGCGCGGTCGCCGACGAGGTCGAACTGTACGAAGCCGCCTACTCGGTGCGTATGCCGATGATGCTGAAAGGCCCGACTGGCTGCGGCAAAACCCG
>JAYVLR010000130.1:0-7887 GCA_043759395.1 Thiobacillaceae bacterium | reverse complement strand
TGAATCTCTTTCGCCGGCTTGACGCGCCCGTCATTAAGTTCGACCTTGCCCATATCGACCGCCTGTGTGGCGAGGCTGCGCGTTTTGAAGAAGCGCGCGCACCACAGCCATTTATCGAGGCGCATTTTTTCAGGCGGCATCAAATTTCACCACTCGTCAAGACTTGCCGTCATGCCTGGATATGAGGAACGCATCGAACGCATTCTGCTCCGTTTAATTTGATTATGGAAAGCCGTCATGCCAAAAATTCTCGCTTTTGCCGGTAGCGCCCGGCGCGACTCCTGGAACAAAAAACTCATCCGCGTTGCGGCAGAAGCGGCACGCACGTCAGGTGCCGAGGTCACGCTGATCGATTTGGCGGATTACCGCTTGCCCGTGTACGACGGCGATATGGAAGAGGCTGAGGGATTGCCGGAAAACGCGCTAAAACTGAAAGCCCTGTTCAAGTCACATGATGCCTTGTTGATTGCCTGTCCGGAATACAACAGCTCAATCACGCCGCTGTTGAAAAACACGCTCGACTGGATATCGCGCGAATGGCAGGGCGAAAGTGGATTGGTGCCGTATCAAAACAAGATTGCAGCGCTCATCGCCGCGTCACCCGGACAATTCGGTGGCATGCGCATGTTGCCGCATGTGCGGCAAATACTGAACACATTGGGTGTGCTGGTGCTACCGGGGCAATTCAGCCTGCCGCAAGCCCACCTGGCGTTCGATGCCGAGGGCGCGCTAAAGGAATCACAGCGACTTTATGAACTGGTATCAACGCTGGTCAGCGTGACCGGCAAACACATCGGCTGACCCACGTCTTGGGTACAGCATGCGATATTCGCGCTTACATTAGCTTTACTTGTAAACATTTCTATGGAGTTGTTTGAACGATGACAAAAATGCCCCCTACCGACACGTATACCCATAGCGCTATTGGGTTGCACTGGCTGATGGCACTGGCATTGACCGCCAATCTGGTGCTCGGTTTATCAATGGCAGACTTGCCGCTGTCACCGCAAAAATTGCAGTTGTTTGCCTGGCACAAATGGGCCGGAATGACGCTGCTGGCGCTGGTCACGCTGCGCCTGTTATGGCGCGTGACGCACCCTGTGCCGCAAACTTTGCCCAATACACCCGCATGGCAAGCCCGTGCCGCAAGCTTTACGCATTTCGGCTTGTATCTGCTGATGTTTGCCATTCCGTTTTCCGGCTGGCTGATGAGTTCGGCAGGGGGCTTCCAGGTAGTGTATTTAGGTGTTCTGCCGCTGCCCGACCTGGTCGGCAAAAACAAGGCGCTGTTCGAGTCGTTGCAAGACATCCACGAGACCCTGAATTACGCCATGCTCGCGCTGGTCATCGCCCATACTGCGGCTGCGCTCAAGCATCACTGGCTTGACCGCGACCCAACTCTCGCCCGTATGCTGCCCTGGCTTGCCCGCACCAATCGCCACTGATTTCAAAGTCCCGGTTTTAGCCGTTACTGCGACTGCATCCTGTCCTTGGCCACGAAATACTTGCGGGCATAAGCAACGAGCTGGGCATCGCCGGGATGATCCACGGTTTCGATACCGACCACCCGTTTTGCCGTCGCGTGATCGTGCGCGTGGATATGCTTGATCAGCTCAAGCTTGGCTTGACCGGGGCCGACAATCAGAATTTCCGCAGCGCCGCTCAAGGCTTCGACGACTTCATGGTAATAATGCTGATCTTCAGGCTGGCGACTGCCGCTCACAGAACCGCGCTTGCGCTGCAAATGCCGGGCTGGGTTAGCCGGATGAACCACAGACTTTTCAACGTCATCCGGGCTGATGTGCATGACACGCGCCTCGTTATGGTCGAGCCAGACAATAGCATGGTAGTGAGACATAGCTTCCCTTTCATGGGTGGTGAAAAATTGGATTCGTCATCACCTACTTGGGGGCAAGTCAGACATGTTTCAAGGTCATAAAACCACCAACCTGAATCTGCCCCGACTTATTTCACTGCTTCCTTAAGCTGCTCCAGGATCGCCGGATTCTCCAGGGTGGAAATATCCTGGGTGATTGCCTCGCCCTTCGCGATCGCACGCAACAAGCGGCGCATGATTTTCCCGGAACGGGTTTTGGGCAGGTTATCGCCAAAGCGGATTTCATCCGGCTTGGCAATGGGTCCAATTTCTTTGGCAACCCACTCCCGCAACCCGGCCACGATTTTGCGGGCGGCTTCCCCCGTTGGGCGCGCGCCTTTCAACACTACGAATGCAACCACGGCTTCGCCTTTGATCTCGTGCGGTTTGCCTACCACCGCCGCTTCAGCAACCTGGGGATTGGAGACCAGTGCCGACTCGATTTCCATCGTACCCAAGCGATGGCCGGACACATTCAGCACATCGTCAATCCGACCCATGATCCAGAAATAACCATCGGCATCGCGGTGCGACGAGTCGCCAGCGAGATAGGTTTTACCACCCAACTCTTCCGGAAAATAGGTTTTTTTAAAGCGATCCGGATCGCCCCACAAAGTACGCAGCTGAGACGGAAATGGCCGCTGGATGACCAGATATCCGCCCTGCCCTTTTCCCACCGCACCGCCGTGTTCATCGGTTATTGCCGCCATGATGCCGGGCAGCGGCAGCGTACATGAGCCGGGTTTAGTCGGCACCGCACCGGGCAACGGCGAAATCATGTTGGCACCTGTTTCGGTCTGCCACCAGGTGTCCACAATCGGGCAGCGTGCGCCGCCGATGACCTGGTGATACCACATCCACGCTTCGGGATTGATCGGCTCGCCCACGGTTCCCAGCAAGCGCAATGAAGACAGGTCAAATTTCGCCGGCAAATCCGGGCCGAGTTTGATGAGGGAGCGGATCACGGTCGGCGCGGTGTAGAAGGTCGTGACGCGGTGCTTCTGGATCGTTTCCCAGAAACGCCCTGCATGCGGATAGGTTGGAATGCCTTCAAAAATCACTTCTGTCATGCCCAGAGCCAGGGGGCCGTAAGCAACATAGGTATGACCCGTGATCCAGCCCACGTCCGCAGTACACCAGAACACATCGCTATCCGGCTTGGCATCGAACACCCATTGCATGGACAGCACTGCACCGAGCAGGTAACCGCCGGTGGAATGCTGCACACCCTTGGGTTTGCCGGTAGAGCCGGAGGTATAAAGAATGAATAGGGGATGCTCAGCGCCGACCCACACGGGCGCGCAGGTATCTGCCTGGGTCAATGTCAGTTCGTGCCACCACACATCACGTTGATTCCATGCCACGCTGCCGCCAGAGCGGCGATACGCCACAACATTTTTCACGCATGATGTGTCGCCCATTGCCAGCGCTTCATCCACTGCGTGCTTGAGCGGAATTGCCTTGCCGCCACGCATGGACTCATCCGCAGTGATGATGAGCCTGGCCTTTGCATCCCCGATGCGCTCGAACAGACTCTTGGCGGAAAAACCGCCAAACACCACCGAATGAATCGCACCTATGCGCGCACACGCCTGCATCGCGACCACCGCTTCGATGCTCATTGGCATATACACAATCACGCGGTCGCCCTGGGTCACGCCCAACGACTTCAAGCCGTTGGCGAATTTACAAACACGGGCATGCAATTGCTTGTAAGTGACCTTCGTCACCGCGCCGTCGTCAGCCTCGAAAATCAGTGCGACTTTGTCGCCGCGCGTCGCCAGATGGCGGTCGAGGCAATTGTAAGAAATATTCAGCTCGCCGTCGTCAAACCATTTGTAGAACGGCGCGTTCGACTCATCTAATGTGCGGGTGAACGGCTTGTGCCAATCTATCGTCTGCCGTGCGAGCTCCGCCCAAAATCCTTCGTAATCCGCCGCAGCTTTCGCACACAGCGCCCGGTAGCCCTCCATCCCGCGCACATTAGCCTGCGCCACAAAATCCGCAGCAGGTGGAAATACGCGGGTTTCAGTCAATATAGATTCGATGTTAGCCATGGGCTGCTCCTGCTGGTGCGTGGTGAAAACAAGCCGCGAATTCTACGCGTCAAACTTTGCGCAAAAAAAGTGGGGCAGAGCCTCCGCCTTGCAAATATTCAAGACCGGGCAAGCCTTACGGCTTGCCGAAGCGTTTTTGCAGATACGCCGCAAACTCTTCACGCACTTGCGGATGCTTCAAGGCAAACTCCACTGTCGCTTCAAGGTAGCCAATCTTCGAGCCGCAGTCATACCGGATACCACTGAACTCGTACGCCAGAACCTGCTGCTCTTTGAGCAACGCGGCGATGGCATCGGTGAGTTGCAGCTCGCCGCCGGAGCCACGCTGGATTTGCCCCAGAAAATGAAAAATGCGCGGTGTGAAGATGTAGCGCCCCACCACGCCCAGAGTCGATGGCGCATCGGCGGGCTTGGGTTTTTCGACAATGAGATCGATGCGGCTGAGCTGGTTGGCCATCGGCTTGGCAGCGACGATGCCATACGATGCCGTATCTTCAGGCGCAACATTCTGTACGCCGATGATGGACGAGTGGTAGTAGTCGTATAAATCGACCATCTGTTTCATCACCGGCGGCGCACCGTCGATCAGATCGTCGGCAAGGATTACGGCAAAAGGTTCTTCGCCAATCGCCGGGCGCGCACACTGCACCGCGTGCCCCAAACCCAGCGCCTCAGCCTGGCGGATGTAGATGCAGTTCACATTGGACGGCAGCATATTGCGCAGCTCGTCGAGCGTCTCTTTCTTGCCGCGCAGTTCCAGTTCGGTTTCCAGCTCGTAGGCTTTGTCGAAGTGATCGGCAATCGCGCGCTTGGTGCGTCCGATAATGAAAATGAGATCAGTAATCCCGGCCGCCACCGCCTCCTCGACCGCATATTGAATCAATGGCTTGTCTACGATCGGCAGCATTTCTTTGGGGCTGGCCTTGGTCGCGGGCAAAAAACGCGTGCCCATGCCTGCGACGGGGAATACGGCTTTTCTAACTTTATTCATCACTCGTCTTTCCTGAAAATTCACAATACGGTACCGCCCTGCCGGGTCAATACCCACTTGGTATTGCTACAAAAAATCAAACGTATTCTGGCCGGACTCGCGTTCTTCAAACAAGGCCAGCAAACCCGCTTCATCCAGAATCATCAACCCAAGTTCTTCTGCTTTGGCAAGCTTGCTGCCCGCCTCTAAACCCGCGACGACAAAATCGGTTTTCTTCGACACGCTGCCTGCTACTTTTCCGCCTGCGGCCTCGATTTTCTCTTTGGCTTGATCCCGGCTCAAATTCGGCAACGTCCCGGTCAGCACAAACGTTTTACCGCTGAGCATACCCATACTCTGCGGCAAGCGTTTTACTTCAGCCCAGTGCACGCCTGCCGTCCGCAGACCTCTAATCACTTCAAGATTGTGCGGCTCGGCAAAAAACTGCGTAATCGACTGCGCCACAATCTGTCCGACATCGTGTACCTGCAACAGACTTTGTTCGTCCGCAGTTATCAGGCTATCGAGCGCGCCAAAGTGCCGCGCCAAATCCTTGGCCGTCGCCTCCCCAACATTACGGATGCCCAAAGCAAAAATAAAGCGCGCCAGGGTGGTGGCTTTGCTTTTTTCGATGGCATCCAGCAGATTGGCGGCGGACTTGTCGCCCATACGTTCCAGCCCTGCCACACCGGTAAAGCTCAAACCATATAGGTCGGCAGGCGTGTGTACCAGACCACTGCCCATCAATTGATCGACCCGTTTGTCGCCAAGTCCTTCGATATCGAGCGCCCGCCGCGCCGCAAAATGCAGCAGTGCGCAACGTTGCTGGGCGGGACAAAACAGGCCGCCAGTGCAACGCGCAACCGCTTCATCCGGCAGGCGCACCACGTGCGAGCCACACACCGGGCACACCGGATATTGCGCCAGAAGATCGAAGCGCGGCGGCCCGGGTACCGGGCGCCTATCCAGCACGACCGCAACCACTTCGGGAATGACATCACCGGCGCGGCGTACGAAAACGGTGTCACCGATGCGCACATCCTTACGATCAATTTCATCCTGATTGTGCAGCGTGGCATTGGTCACCGTGACGCCGCCGACGAACACGGGCGCGAGCCGCGCGACCGGTGTCAACGCACCGGTGCGCCCGACTTGCACCTCGATGCCCAGCACCGTAGTGAGCTCTTCCTGCGCCGGATATTTGTGCGCCACCGCCCAGCGCGGTTCACGCGTGATAAAACCGAGTTCGCGCTGCAAATTAATGCGGTTAACCTTGTAGACCACACCGTCAATGTCGAAACCGAGTTGGTCGCGGCGCGCAGCGATGTCGTCATGAAAAGCGATGAGTGCATCCGCGCCCTGACACACCCGGCGCTCATCACACACCGGCACACCCAGCCCGGCCAGTGCTGCGAGCGTCGCGCCGTGTGTGGCTGGCGCACCATCCCAATCGCGCACCTCGCCCAGACCATAGGCGAAAAAAGACAGCGGACGCAGCGCTGCGAGCTTGGGGTCAAGCTGGCGGAGGCTGCCCGCCGCGCCGTTGCGCGGATTGACCAGCGTGGGTTTGCCCGCCGCGCGCTGTTTCGCGTTGTAGCGGTCAAAGTCGTCGCGCCGCATGTACACCTCGCCGCGCACTTCCAGCACAGCGGGGGGCGATTCGGTTTTGAGACGCAGCGGAATGAGGTGCACGGTGCGGAGGTTTTGCGTCACATCCTCGCCGGTTTCACCGTCGCCACGCGTGGCGGCGGCAACCAACACGCCGCGTTCGTAACGCAGGTTAATTGCAAGGCCATCGAACTTCAGTTCGGCGTGGTATTCAACCGGCGGGTCGGTATCCGCCAGCCCCAACTCTTTGCGCACGCGTGCATCGAACGCGCGCGCGCCACTGGCTCCAGTATCGGTCTCGGTACGGATCGACAACATCGGTACGGCATGGCGCACTGGCACAAAACCGTCGAGCGGTTTTCCACCCACCCGGCAAGTGGGCGAATCGGGGGTAGCAAGTTCGGGATAGGCGGCTTCCAGCGTTTGAAGCTCGCGGAAAATCCGGTCGTATTCAGCATCAGGAACTGACGGCGCATCGAGGACGTAATAAGCGACATTATGGCGATCAAGTTCCTTGCGCAGCGCTGTTATCCGCGCCTGAACTTCGGGCATCCCCATCAAGAAAACAGTCGCAGCGCCCGCCTCGAACCAGAAGGAATGCCGCGTGCATCCATACGCTGGTAAATACCGGCGAGCTGCTGGCGAATTTTATCAATGCCGCTATCCGTCAGCGGACGCATATTGTCGTCCACCAGCAAGCCGCCCACTTCATTCGCCAGTTTGCGGCCAAAGGCCACCATGCCATCGAACACTTTCAAGCCGTCCGGCACGCGGGGTACGTCAAATTGCAGGGTCACACCCTGCGAATCGCGCTGTCCATTCTCATGTGAGAAAGGCTCCGCATCGTGGTTGCACAAGGAGTAGAGCGACTCGCCCCGGCTGTCGATCAATTGATAGACCCCGTCTACGCCCAGCACCATACCTGAGCCTTCGGCCTCTTTCAGTACCTTGGCTAACTGAACAGCGCCTTCGCCTCGTGCCACAACATTGAGCCCGATCAGGACATCCACATCAACGCAAAAATGATCGATCGATTGCGCGCGCTGAAGCGCATCGGCTGCATCGTCACACATAATTTTCAAGCCCTGTTTCTGCGCTGTACTTTGCAGGGCAGTACACAACGTGGTGAGGTCGTCTTCCTGTACTGCACCGTTGCGGTCTGCAAGTTGCATCGCCGCCTGGACTTCCTGGTAATGCACTTCACGCCAGGGCTGGACTTCTTCCCACGCACTTCCATCTACCGGCAAGCCCGTCCAGCGTACGGGTTTGCCCGCACCGCGCGTACGATTGATGTCGTCAGCAAAGACCGCAGCCAGAACGCCATCACCCACAATGCGCACCCGGTATTCGATCAACTCGTCATACAGTGCGGGCGG
>JAYVLR010000129.1:0-4973 GCA_043759395.1 Thiobacillaceae bacterium | reverse complement strand
CCATGCTAAAAACAACCCCCGCGCGTCTGCGTATTCTGCTGGTGGACGATGAGCCGGACTTGCTGGATTTGATGGAACTGGCGCTGGTCAAACTCGGGCTCGACACCGATCGCGCGGGCAGCGTAGCCGAAGCCCGGCAGCGCCTTGAACATACCCGCTACGATTTATGCCTGACCGATATGCGCCTGCCCGACGGCGAAGGCCTGGACGTGGTGCAGATGATCAACGCCCGGCAAGCTGCTTTTCCGGTGGCGGTGATCACGGCTTTTGGCAGCGCGGGCAACGCGGTTGCGGCACTCAAGGCGGGCGCATTTGATTATCTGGCCAAGCCCGTATCGCTGGATCAACTACGCGCGCTGGTCAAATCCGCGCTCAAAGTTGCGGAGCCGTCACCGCGCGCCACGCACAAGCTGATTGGCGAATCGGTCCCGATGCAGGAGGTGCGCGCGCGCATCGAAAAACTCGCCCGGACTCAAGCACCCGTACACGTCAGCGGCGAATCCGGCAGCGGCAAGGAACTCGCCGCACGACTGGTGCATCGACTCAGCCCGCGCGGCGATGGTGCCTTCATCGCGGTGAACTGCGGTGCCATTCCTGAAACACTGATGGAAAGCGAATTTTTCGGCTATCGCAAAGGCGCCTTCACTGGCGCAGACAGCGACCGCGAAGGCTTCTTCCAGGCTGCCAACGGCGGCACCTTGTTCCTCGACGAAGTCGCGGATTTGACCTTGTCAATGCAGGTCAAACTCCTGCGTGTGCTACAGGAAAAAAAAGTTCGCAAAGTCGGTGCAACCGCCGAAGAAGCAGTCGATGTGCGCATCATCAGCGCCACGCACCAGCACCTGGGCGCGCTGGTTGAAGCCGGACGTTTTCGCCAGGATTTGTACTACCGGCTCAATGTCATCGACCTCAACATGCCGAGCCTGCGCGAACGCCCGGAAGACATCCCGACCATCGCGCGCGCCCTGCTCGCACACCTGGACGGCGGCCAAGTGCGACTGACACGTGAAGCTGAACAAGCGCTGCGCGCCTATGCCTTTCCCGGCAACGTGCGCGAACTTGAAAACACCCTGGAGCGCGCACTGGCCATGTGCGATGGCCTCGAAATTCACGCATCAGACCTCAGCCTCGCCCCCGCCAGCAGCGACAGCACCCCAGAAACCGGAAACGGCAAATTCCCCTTGCAGGATCATCTCGACCAGGTCGAGCGCGCTGCCATCATCGAAGCGCTAACCCAGGCGCGCTTTAACAAAACCGCAGCGGCCAGGATTCTCGGTGTCACCTTTCGCAGCCTGCGCTACCGGCTGGAGCGGTTGGGCATCGAATAACCATGCGGCACAGCGCTACGCTTTAACTCAAAGCAACAGCCAGATACGTCGCATACAGTGCACCATTCACCCACAAATGCCATACGCGCAAACCGCCATGCAGCATCGCCCAGCGTATCCAGAATGCGGCGATCAAGGTGATGATGACGCCTGACAGCACTTCTTTTTGCGGTGCCCACGGGGTCAGGGATATTCCAATCGCGGGCAACAGCGTGCCCTGAAACACCATCGCGCCGGTGATATTGCCAAAAGCCAGCGTGTCTTTATGTTTGCGTATCCACAAAATGGAGTTGACCTTTTCCGGCAGTTCGGTCGCAATGGGTACGATCATCAGGGACAGCATCAGCGCGGTGATGCCGAGGATGGGCGCGGCCAGTTCAACGCCGTGGATGAAGCCTTTTGCACCAATGACCAGCATGGCCAGACCCAATCCCAGTTGCAGCAGGATGATACCCAGATTGTTGGGTAAGCCCAGGCGGTTAAGCAACATCGGCGACTCCGCTTCGGTGGCGTGACCGGCGGCGACGAGTTTGCTGGATGCGCGCAGGGTGAGGAGCACGTAGAAAAAATAAATCATCACCATGACGAAGGCCAGCAAAACCCGTATCCAGCTTTCAGTGTGCGGGATGAACATCGCGACCAGTGACAGGGCGAACGCCCCCAGAAAAAAATCGAGGTCGCGTTTCAAACCGGTTTTTTCCGGATTGAAATGCCCGTGCATGCCGCGTTTCTTGAGAGCGGCCAGACTCATCAGGAAGAAGGTCAGGGTGGAGAGCATCAGCGGCGCACCGAGGATGGCGCCGACGCCGATTTCTTCGTTGGTATGCGCATTGCCCGTCCCGCCAAAAATCGCCAGCAAGGGCACCAGGGTCTCGGGGAGCGCGGTGCCGACAGCGGCAAACAGCGAACCGGTCACGCCTTCCGAAATACCGAGTTTTTCGCCCAGATGCTCCAGCGCATTGACGAATATCTCAGCCGCAACCAAGATCAAAACCAGGTAAGCCAGCATTTCCATTAACAACATCGTGCAACCCTCAAATTTGACCGGGCATTTTATCAGGCTTGCCGCGCGCGCTACTTGCCGCTAAGTTAGCGGCCATGTTCAAACCAGAAAAACTCAATCCCGTTTTTGAATTACTGCACGAAGGCGATTACCATGCCCGGCTTGCCGCCACAAGAGGCACGGCCGTCGTTCTGTTCAGCAACGCGGCCTGCGGAGCGTGTCGCGTCTGGAAGCATCTGCTGTCATCCGCACTGACCGATCTGATTACGCATTTTTTTGAAGTAGATGCAAACGCCGCTACCGGCGTGGTGCGCTATTTTGGTATTTTTCACTTGCCAACCATTTATCTGTATCGCGACGGGCATTTTCATGCCGAGCTGCAAACCGGAGCGCAGGCAACCGCTGTTCAAGATGCCGTACGTAATCTGTTTGCCGCACCGGCACAGGAGGAACCATGAACCTGACAATATTGGACACGCAAGGCTGGCTGGATCACGCCGTTCGCATCGCCTCGCCCAACTGCGATGCACGCCCGGCCGATGAAACGATCCGGCTGATCGTCATCCACAATATTTCATTGCCGCCCGGCGTATTCGATGGCGATGCCGTGATTGATCTGTTCACCAACCAGCTTGACTGGGACGCGCATCCTTATTACGCGGGCATACGCGGGATGCGGGTATCGTCGCATTTTTTGATCCGCCGAGACGGGCAGCTGATTCAGTTTGTGCCGTGCGGTTTACGGGCATGGCATGCCGGCGACTCTGCCTGGCATGGGCGTGATTGCTGCAATGATTTTTCCATCGGCATCGAACTGGAGGGCAGCGATGACCTGCCCTTTACCGACGTGCAATACGCAACGCTGAATCCACTGATTGCCACGCTCAAGCGCCACTACCCGATAGAAGGTGTCGCAGGACATTCCGACATCGCACCGGGGCGCAAAACTGATCCCGGTTCGTATTTCGACTGGAGCCGTTTGCGAGACGCATAAACTGTACGCCGGAAAATCTGCGGACACGTTCATTTGAAAAACACTTGTAAAATACGGTTTTCAAAACTGCACTTCTTCCATGCGTCTAGGCACCCCCCTCTCCTCTTCCGCCACGCGCGTGATGCTGCTCGGCGCGGGCGAGCTCGGCAAAGAAGTCATCATCGCCCTGCAGCGCCTGGGGGTTGAAGTCATTGCCGTTGACCGTTATCCAAATGCGCCGGGGCAACAAGTCGCGCACCGCGCTCATGTCATTGATATGCGTGATGCCCGCGCCTTGCGCGCACTGATCGGGCAGGAAAGACCGCACTTCATCGTGCCCGAGATTGAAGCCATCGCCACCGAAGAACTGCTGGCGATAGAAGCCGCCGCGCTGGCAGAAGTGATTCCCAACGCCCGCGCAGTCAATCTCACCATGAATCGCGAAGGCATCCGCCGCCTGGCCGCAGAAACACTGGGGCTGCCCACCTCGCCCTACGTCTTTGCCAACAGCCTTGATGAACTTATCGCGGGCGCACAAAAAACAGGCTATCCGTGCATCATCAAACCGGTGATGTCGTCCTCCGGCAAAGGGCAATCGCGGGTGGATCACGCCGACCAGCTGCGTGCAGCGTGGGAAGCCGCCGCCAGTGGCGGGCGCGTGGATACCGGGCGCGTGATCGTCGAAGGCCTGATTGAGTTTGAATACGAAATCACGCTGCTGACCGTTCGCGCAGCGGGCGGGAATGGCGATATCGAAACCTTCTTCTGCGAGCCGATCGGCCACGTGCAGGTCAAAGGCGATTACGTCGAATCGTGGCAGCCGCAAGCCATGCGCCCTGTTGCACTGGAACGCGCACACGACATCGCCCGGCAAGTCACCGGCAATCTCGGCGGACGCGGGCTGTTCGGGGTGGAATTATTTGTGCGCGGTGACGACGTCTGGTTCTCCGAAGTCAGCCCGCGCCCGCACGACACCGGCATGGTCACGATGTGTACCCAGCGCCAAAACGAATTCGAGCTGCACGCACGTGCGATTCTGGGTTTGCCGGTCGATACCGCTTTGCGCGAACCTGGCGCTTCCGCCGTGATTTATGGCGGCATGGATGAAGCCGGGATTGCATTTGACGGCGTGGCCGATGCCTTGCAGATTCCCGGGAGCGACATCCGCCTTTTCGGCAAACCCGTCGCCTTCACCCGTCGCCGCATGGGCGTTGCGCTGGCAACAGCCGCCAGCACTGGCGAGGCACGCAGCCGCGCCAAGCAGGCCGCCGCGCGGGTTCTCCCAGTGAAAGCCTGAACATGCAGACCCACTACGAACGCTGCGGCGGCGATGCGGTCATCCGCAAACTGGTTGATCGTTTTTATGACCTGATGGCTGAAGACCCCGACTATTACGCGATCCGCAAACTTCACCCGGCTGAGCTTGCCGGGTCACGCGACAAACTCCACTGGTTTTTATCTGGCTGGATGGGTGGCCCACCGCTGTATACCGACCGCATCGGCCAGCCTTTTTTACGCCGCCGCCACCTGCCGTTTGCCATCGGCGAATCCGAGCGCGATCAGTGGATGGGCTGCATGATCCGCGCCATGCAAGACGCGGGACTGGATGCCGCGATTCAGCAAGAATTAACCGCCGCGTTGTTTAAAACCGCAGATTTCATGCGCAACC
>JAYVLR010000128.1:0-10361 GCA_043759395.1 Thiobacillaceae bacterium | reverse complement strand
CCACACCCGTGACTTCCTTGATGGCGGCGCTCAGCTGGTCGCACAGATTGCCGCGCGGCGTGAGGTAAGGGTTGCCGGACAGCTTCCAGTCGATCTCGTAATCCAGTCCGTGGCTGTCGAGAATTTCATGCACGGCATCCATCAAACCATCTGCGGTACTGGCGGTCGAAAAGCGGAAATTGAACAGGATGTCGATGTGACCGGGAATGACGTTATCGGCACCAGTGCCACTGTGTAGATTGGAAATCTGCCAGGTGGTGGCGGGGAAATAGGCATTGCCTTCGTCCCACATGGTATCGGCGAGTTCGGCAATCGCCGGGGCGACCAGATGGATGGGATTCTTGGCCAGATGGGGATAAGCGATGTGGCCCTGGATGCCTTTGACCCGGAGCTTGCCGGAGAGCGAGCCGCGACGGCCATTCTTGATCGTGTCGCCAAATTCGGCGGCGCAGGTTGGCTCGCCGACGATGCAGTAATCCAGCGTTTCGCCGCGCGCTTTCAGGGCTTCTACCACCTTCACCGTGCCGTCTGTTGCCGGGCCTTCTTCGTCCGAGGTAATCAGAAAGGCGATGGAGCCTTTGGGTTTGGGGTGCTTGACCAGAAAGCGTTCGGTCGACGTGATGAAGGCAGCATCGGATATTTTCATGTCCGCTGCGCCGCGTGCAAATAATTTTCCATCACGGATCGTCGGAACAAACGGATCGGAATGCCATTGCTCTAAAGGTCCGGTCGGCACCACATCGGTATGCCCGGCAAAACACAGCACCGGCGCGGTGTCGCCGAGGCGCGCCCACAGATTATCGACATCGCCATGGACATGGCGCTCGATTTTGAAGCCCAGTTTTTCCAGTCGTGCCGCCATCAAATCGTGACAGCCCGCATCGCTAGGCGTGAGCGATTTGCGTGCCAGCAGTTCAATCGCCAAGTCCAGGGTTTCATTTGCCATTGTGCGCTTCCGCAATCGTGGAAAGACTCAACGCAAGACAGGTGAGCAGGGCGGCGGTACACATGCTTATTCTCCGAAAATGGCTTGATATTGTTGTTCAGTAAAGCCGAGATGATACCTGCCATTGGCTTCCAGCACCGGGCGTTTGATGAGGCTGGGTTGGGCGAGCATCAGATTGATCGCGGTTTGCTGGTCGACTACGGCGTTTCTGCTTGCATCATCCAGCCGTCGCCAGGTCGTACCGCGTTTATTGATCAGCGCTTCCCAGCCCGTTTGTGCGGCAACATCCTGCAGCCACGCTGCGCTCACACCGTGTTTTTTAAAATCGTGAAAATCGGCTGGAATGTTGCGGGTGGAAAGCCAGGCGCGGGCTTTTTTAACCGTGTCGCAATTGGGAATGCCGTAAAGTTTCATCGTATTTATTAATGCGGCATCGCGTGGTGGATGCGGCGCATGGACGTAAAATTGCGTTGCCGAATTCAGGATTCTAACCGACTCATGTCCCAAAGCTTTCACACGCACTCCAGCGCGCCGCCACTGCCAGGCCAACAAACCGATCTTCGTTCCATCGGACGTTTGTTTCCCTATCTGTGGGAATTTCGCGGGCGGGTACTTATCGCGCTGGCCTTGTTGGTAGGCGCGAAGCTGGCATCGGTGATGGTGCCGCTGGTTTTGAAGGACATCATCGATTCGCTGGATAAATCTCGTGCCGATCTGATTCTGCCGCTGACCCTGATTATTACCTACGGCTTGCTGCGGTTTGCCAGCACGACATTCTCGGACTTGCGTGACGTTGTTTTTGGAAAGGTTACGCAACGCGCCATGCGGCGGGTGAGCATGGCAGTATTCCAGCACTTGCATGCGTTGTCGTTGCGCTTTCATCTGGAACGCCAGACCGGCGGCATCACACGCGACATCGAACGCGGCTCCAAAGCCATCTCCAGTCTGGTCGGCTACCTGTTATTCAGGATTACGCCGACCGTGCTCGAAATCCTGATGGTGGCGGGCATTCTGTTTGTCAAACTCGATTGGGTGTTCGGCGTGATTACGCTCATCACGCTGGCCGCGTATATCGGCTTCACCATCACCATTACCGACTGGCGCACCCAGTTCGTGCGCCGCGCCAACACGCTGGATTCCGAAGCCTATGGCCGCGCCATCGACAGCCTGCTGAATTACGAGACGGTGAAGTATTTCGGCAACGAGCGTTTCGAGGCGGCGCGTTACGATGCCAGCCTCATCGAGTGGGAGCGGGTAGCCTTGCAATCGCAGCGCTCGCTCGGCCTGCTTAATGCGGCGCAGGCCGGCACCATTGCTATCGGCGTAACGCTAATGGTGATCCGCGCCGCCAACGGCGTGGTGGCCGGCACCTTGACGCTGGGCGACCTGGTCATGGTCAACGCCTTTTTGCTGCAAATGTTTCAGCCGCTGAGTTTTCTGGGCGTGATGTATCGAGAGATCAAGCAATCGATGACGGATGTCGAGCGCATGTTTACGCTCCTGAATCGGCCGGAAGAAGTCGAAGATGCTGCGGACGCGTATACGCTGGCAGTTCGCGGCGGCGCAGTGAGGTTCGAACAGGTCAACTTTTCTTATAACGCCGACCGTCCGATTCTGCATGATGTGAGCTTCAGCATTCCCGCAGGCAAGACTGTCGCCGCAGTCGGCACGAGCGGAGCCGGAAAATCGACGCTCGCACGCCTGCTGTTTCGCTTTTATGACGTTGGCGCAGGCAGCATCAGTATCGATGGCCAGGACATTCGCCACATCACGCAGGACAGCCTGCGCGCCGCGATTGGCGTGGTACCGCAGGACACCGTGCTGTTTAACGACACCATCTATTACAACATCGCGTATGGCCGCCCCGATGCGACCCGCGACGACGTGATCGAGGCTGCTCGCGCCGCGCATATTCTCGGTTTCATCGAAATCCTGCCGCAAGGTTGGAACACGATTGTCGGCGAGCGCGGCCTCAAATTATCTGGCGGTGAAAAACAGCGGGTTGCGATTGCGCGCACGCTGTTGAAAAACCCGGCCATTCTGATTCTGGACGAAGCGACCTCGGCACTGGACACCAAAACCGAAAAAGCGATTCAGGCCGAACTCCTGGAAATTGCCAGAAGCCGCACCAGTCTCATCATCGCGCACCGGCTTTCCACCGTGGTCGAAGCCGATGAAATTCTGGTGATGGAGGCCGGACGCATTGTCGAGCGTGGCCGCCATCCGGATTTGCTGGCGCGCAACGGCGTGTACGCGCAGATGTGGGCTTTGCAACAGCTGGCGGAAGAGCAGGTTACCGAGCGACCGGTGCTGCTTACTGAATATTGAAGTGGCATATTAATTACAAAGCATCAGGTCAGCAAGGATACCAGCCAGTCCGGGTGCAGGTGCCAGCCTAAAAATCCGGCAAGCCCGAACAGGATTCCAAACGAACCCGAGCCCCATGAAAACAGCAATAACAGCCAGTTGTCGGTCAGCGCTGCGACTGCGGCAACCGCGATCGCTATCGACAATGCGGCATCACTCATGTCAAATTGATCGTCGTGAAAGTTGAGCGTGTCGTACTGCCTTTCCAGTGCCTTGGCTTTGGACTGGATCGCCTGACTCTGGGTGCGATAGCGCTCGATTTCAACCGCCAGTGTGCGTTGCTCGGCCTGTACCCTATCTGCTGTTGCCCGGTCTGTTTTTTCCAGTAAATTGGTCTGACGCAAGGCGTCTTCGGCCAGATGGGTCTTGATTTTTTTGGCCTGATATTCTGACCAGGTATCCACCGCATCGGCCTTGGCCAGCTGCATGGCCTGAACGACATTATCATCCTTGATCTTGCACAGGGCCATGAAGACCGACAACACCACCACAGTGATGGCAACTCCGTTGTTCAGGCGCTTCTCTTTGGCTTCAGCGCTGATTTCTACTTCCATTCCGATCTCCTGCAACAAATAAAAACCCGCTACTCAACGAATCAAATCCCATCCCATCATCAGCACGGCAGACGCCATCACGATGGTGCCGACCCAGCCGAACCAGCGGGTTTTGGTGCCGGCGGTAAATTGCCCCATTACCTCGGGTCGGGTTGTCAGCATCATCAGCCCGGCCATGATGGGCACGGCAACCACGCCATTGATTATCGCACTCCAGTAAAGTGCTTTCATGGGATTAATGGAGGTGAAATCGAGTCCGACTCCGATCAGTGTTGCGAGTGTAATGATGGTGTAAAACCGTTTGGCTTCGAACCAGCGCCGCTCCAATCCTTCTGGCCAGCCAAAAGCTTCAGCCATCGCGTAGGCGGCAGATGAGGCCAGCACGGGCACTGCCAGCAAACCTGTAGCAATGATACCGCCGGCAAAAAGCGCAAACGCAAATTCACCCGCCAGCGGACGCAGTGCCAAAGCCGCCTGAGTGGAGGATTGCACATCGGTAATGCCGGCAGTGTGCAAAACAACAGCGCCCAACACCATCACAAAAAATGCAATGGTGTTGGAAAACGCCATGCCTGCGAAGGTATCCAGCTTGAGGTGCCGCATCCTGGCGCGTTGCTGGCTTTCGGTGACGCGTTGTTGTCGAAGGCGGCGCTCTTCGACTTCTTGCGAGGCCTGCCAAAAAAACAGATAGGGCGAGATGGTCGTTCCCAGCACCGCTACGATCATCATCCAGTATGCGGATGTCCATTGCAGTTTGGGGACGAATAAATCGTGCAGGACTTGCCCCCACGGAACATTAATTGTCAGTACGGCCAGCACATAACTGAACAAGGTCAGCGTCAGCCATTTCAGCAGGGGAGCCAGTTTTCGATAAGGCACAAACACCTGTAGCAAAACAGTCGCGACACCAAATAGCGCGGCGTACAAATGCGAGTTTCCTCCTGCCGCCAATTGCAGCGCTTGCCCCATGGCTGCCAGGTCGGCCGCGATATTAATCGTGTTTGCGATGACCAATAACAGAACCATGGTCATCAAAAATAGGGGCGGCGTATGCTCGCGCAAATTGGCGGCTACGCCTTTTCCGGTCACCAGGCCAATGCGTGCGCTCACCAGTTGAATCGCAATCATGAAGGGTAGCGAGAGGAATACGGTCCAGACCATATCTGTACCAAATTGTGCGCCTGCCTGCGTATAGGTAGCGATGCCTGAGGGGTCGTCGTCAGCCGCGCCCGTTACCACACCTGGGCCAACGTGGCGCAAAAATGAGGGGATTCGTTTAATCATGAAAAGAAGACAGCAAGGGCGCGTTTCGACCTGTTGGTTTGGTTGACCGCGAGGGATGGTAGAGCGAATTATAGCGTCAACCTGGATAGCGAATTCTGCAAAACTTTCTGATTGAGGTGTACCATTCTCACGTACTTAAAAGCATCAGATTGATTAGCTTAAAGGGAACAACCAACATGAATATGCCGATCCCGCTCCCCACAGAAATGACACCGGAGACCGCGTTAGAGTTGATAGGTCTTGGCGTAGCCACCATGATTGACGTTCGACAACCCTTCGAGCTGGCGTTGAGTGGCTGTTTGCGATGTGCGGAGAGCATCCCTCTCTTCAATCTTCAGAAGGCGCTGGGACATACGCTTTCTGAGGAAGAGCAGGAGATGCTGGATTCTGACTCGCCGGACGCAAGCGATATTATTTCGTTTATCGGCGCAATCAACCGACACCATTTTCAGAGTGACAAAATCGTCCTGTGCGTCTGTCGATCAGGAAAACGCAGCCAGCATGCGGTCCAGTTGCTGCGATCCCTCAACTATAACCGTTGCTTTTCAGTGGCCGGCGGGGTTCGGGCAATGAGCCACATGTGCCCGGAAGCGATCGAGACGTATGCCGTTTGATGGCAGGCTGCCGACAGCCTGCCGGACTTGAAGGCAACCGGCTACAAATCCGTCTGGCTGGTTGCCAGTCTCAATCTTCCCCCATCAAAACGAGCCGCAATTGCGGCTCGTGTTGATGGATATCTCTCATAGGGCGGCGCTTACTGCGGGCTGCCTGTTTCGATCTGAACCAGCGGTTCGTTGACGACAGCGGTTTGTGGCCGTTGCCGGCGGCGGGTGGGATGAGTGGCCGAACTGGCTGGCTCAAGACTGATCCCTGCAGCAGGCACAAACACCGTCTCTACCTGTTGCAATGCCGGTTCGCCGGCGGATGCCGTCGCGGCCGGACGACCGCGACGGCGAGGACGGTCGCTGCGTTGTGTATCGGCAGTGTCGCTGATGCTGGCATTTTGCGTTTCAACCTGCTGCAAGTTCTTGTCGCTGGACTGGCTTGCGGCGAGCACTGCTTGTGGCGTGTTTACTGCAGGGGATGACCGGGTTTCCAGCGCGAGCGATTGCTGGGTTGCGGCGGCAGGCGCAGTTTGCGCCGGTGTCGGTGCCCGGTTGCCCGGAGCGGATTCAACGACAGCACTGAATCGCTGGGGAGCAGCGTTATCCGGTGTTGTATGGTCGGTTTGCACGGGTGCTGTATTGATCGATGCTGTATCGATCTGTGCTGCGTCGGTTGCTGCATCCTGCTGTGGGCGATCTTCACGATTGCGGCCGCGACCGCCGCGACCGCGACGGTTCCGTGGTTCGCGGGACTCACGCGTTTCATTCGGCACGGCATTACCGACGGTTTCCAGAGGTGAGCGCGCTTCGTTTTCTAACAGCTTGTCAGTTTCCAGCGCTTTCTCAGTGCGCGGCTGTCTCGGTGGGCGCGGTGTGCGAGCGGGTTTGGCTGCTTCACCGTTACGCTCATTGTTGCGGTCGGCACGCGGCGCTCTCGACTCGCGAGGTTCTTTGGAGTCGCGCGGCTCATTACGGCTATCGGGGCGGCGAGCAGACGACGGCTTGCGGTCACGCGTACGCTCGGGACGCGCGGTGGAACGTTCGCGCGGCCTGGTTTCCGTTGCAGATTGTGCGTTTGCAGCGGGTTCATCGGCGAGCGTCTTTTTGAACCAGCCGAAGATACGGTCGAACATGCCGCTTGGCGGCGGTACCAGCGCGGCAGGGCGTGCTGTCGGCGCGCGTTGTGCGGGCGCGATGGATTTGACGGCTGCTTCCATGCGCGGTGCGGGCTGGGCGACGGCGGCACCAGTCGGGCTGTCCTCGTCAGTTTCCGGCATGGTGGCCATCTTGTAGCTTGGCTCGGCGGCATCGGCACGGTTCAGTTCGTCGTGACGCAGACGCGCGATGCTGTAATTGGGCGTTTCCAGATGGATGTTGGGAATCAACATCACAGTCACTTTGAGCCGTGTTTCAAGCGTATGAATATCGACGCGCTTCTCGTTGAGTAGGAATGTCGCGACATCGACCGGTAATTGCACATGCAGCGCACCGGTGTTTTCCTTCATCGCCTCTTCCTGCAGGATACGCAGGATGTGCAGTGCGGACGACTCGGTGCCACGAATGTGACCGGTGCCGTGGCAGCGCGGGCAGGGGTTGTAGCTGGTTTCGCCGAGTGAGGGCTGCAAACGCTGGCGCGACATTTCGAGCAGGCCGAAGCGCGAAATTTTACTGGTCTGGACGCGTGCGCGGTCGTGATGCAGCGCATCGCGCAGGCGGTTTTCAACTTCGCGCTGGTGCTTGGGTTCTTCCATGTCGATGAAATCGATCACGATCAGGCCACCCAAGTCACGCAGCCGCATCTGGCGTGCGACTTCTTCGGCGGCTTCGAGGTTGGTGTTGTAGGCGGTCTGCTCGACGTCGCTGCCTTTGGTGGCGCGTGCAGAGTTGACATCTACCGATACCAGCGCTTCAGTATGATCAATCACGATCGCGCCGCCCGACGGCAGGTTGACCTGACGCGAATATGCGGACTCGATCTGATGTTCGATCTGGAAGCGCGAGAACAACGGCACGTCGTCGCGATACAGTTTGACCTTGCCGACGTTGTCCGGCATCACGTTTTCCATGAACTGATAAGCCTGTTCATAAACGTCTTCGGTATCGATCAGAATCTCGCCGATATCCGGGGAGAAGTGGTCGCGGATGGCGCGCGTAATCAGGTTGGATTCGAGGTAAATCAGATCCGTCCCCTTGATCCCGGCGGCAGCAGTTTCAATCGCCTGCCAGATGCGCAGCAGGTAATCGAGATCCCACTGGAACTCTTCGGCGACGTGGCCGATGCCGGCGGTGCGGGCGATCAGGCTCATGCCTTCAGGGATTTCGAGTTGCGACAATGCGTCGCGCAGCTCGTTGCGGTCTTCGCCTTCGATCCTGCGGGATACGCCGCCGCCGCGCGGGTTGGTCGGCATCAGCACCACGTAGCGACCCGCCAGCGAAATATAGGTGGTGAGTGCTGCGCCTTTGTTGCCGCGCTCGTCTTTTTCGACTTGCACCAGCAACTCCTGGCCTTCTTTCAGCGCGTCTTGGGGACGGCCATTGCCGGGCAAACAGGCTCGGGAAATTTCCTTGAACGGTAAAAAGCCGTGGCGCTCGCAGCCGTAATCGATAAAGGCGGCTTCGAGGCTGGGCTCGACGCGGGTGACAATGCCTTTGTAGATATTGCCCTTGCGTTGTTCTTTACTGGCGGATTCGATGTCAAGGTCGACCAGCTTTTGGCCTTCGACGATGGCAACCCGAAGTTCTTCCGCCTGGGTTGCGTTAAATAGCATGCGCTTCATGTGTGTCTCCCGCGCGCGTGCATACGGGAACGGAAACCGGTGCCTGTTAAGTCAGGCGGTTCATGCGATCACGAAGGGTAGGTGAAAAGACATGGAGAAGATTCCTGTTCCTGGGGAAAAGCCCGTAGCCACGATGTGTGGGGCGGACTGTTTCATATCCCCGTCGCTGATTTGTTAAATCGCGGCGAGAGTTTTATTCGTATGCTTTAAGGCGCGTCATTGTTAACATCGCTGCTTCGTCGCTCGCGCTGGCGGGAGAATCAACGGCCACAAAGTGGACGGAGTCAATCGAGCCGGGCAAGCGACAAACCGGTGAGCGTTGTAACCGGCTTGGAATTCGTGAATGGCCGACAATTCTTGAGCCAATCTTCAACCTAGTATATTGAAAATGAATGACTTAGGCAAAAATTCGGTGCACAGGCTCCAGGTCGATGACGAGCAGCAAGACCAGCGCCTCGATAATTTCCTGATGAGCCGTCTGAAAGGGGTGCCCAAGAGCCGTATCTACAAGCTGGTACGTGGGGGCGAGGTGCGCATCAACGGCGGTCGAGTCGCGGTCAGCTACCGTTTGCAGGCCGGCGACGAAGTACGGATTCCCCCGGTGCGGGTGGCGGCGCCCGCCGAAACGCCCGTGCTGCGGCTGCCGCCAGGGGTGAATAAACTGGCGCCGCGCATTATTTACCGCGACGAAGCCTTGATCGCGCTGAATAAACCGGCTGGCATGGCGGTACATGGCGGCAGTGGCATTTCGCGCGGGGTGATCGAGCAAATGCGGCTGGAGCTGCCGGAATGCCGTTATATGGAACTGGTGCACCGGCTGGATCGCGAAACCTCGGGGGTGTTGCTGATTGCACTCAGGCGCCGCGCGCTGGTGGGGATGCACGAAGCGATGCGTGCCGGTAAAATCGAAAAACACTACTTCACGCTGGTTGCCGGGCGCTGGCCGAATCCGGTGCAGCATGTGAAGCTGCCGTTGCATAAGCGTGTGGACGACAACGGCGAAAAGCGCGTCACGGTGCGCGCTGATGGCCAGACTGCGCATACCATTTTTCGTCGCCTGCAAAGTTTCGCTGATTTCACTCTGCTCGAAGCCGAGCTGAAAACCGGGCGCACCCATCAGATTCGCGTCCATGCCTCGCATTTGGGCTTTCCGATTGCGGGCGACGATAAATATGGCGATTTCGAGTTGAACCGGCAACTGGCCAAACAAGGGTTGAAGCGGATGTTTTTGCACGCGGCCAAGCTGGCGTTCGCGCACCCCCTCAGCGGCGAGGCGCTCACGCTTGAAGCGCCGCTGCCCTCCGATTTACAGATTTTTGTGGACCGTTTGAATACGCGAGATGCAGCCAACCCGAAAAAATAAACCCGGCCAGTTCGATCTGCTGATTTTTGACTGGGATGGAACCCTGATGGATTCCGCCGGCGTGATTGTCGATTCCATCCAGCGCGCGTGTGCCGACTTGGGTATTCCGGTACCGGCTGCCCGTGCATCGCGGCAGATCATCGGGCTGGGGCTGACCCAGGCCTTAAAAACCTTGCTGCCGGATCTGGCGGAAGATGACTATCCCCGTCTGGTCGAGCGTTATCGCCATCATTATCTGGGGCGCGATCATGCCATTCCCCTGTTCGACGGCGTCGAGGCCGGCATTCGTAATCTCCAGGCGCAGGGTTTTCAACTGGCGGTCGCGACCGGCAAAAACCGTGCGGGGCTTGAGCGCGCGTTTGCCAGCAGCGGGCTGGCCGATGCGTTTTTGACCACGCGCACCGCCGATCAAACCTATTCCAAACCGCACCCGGCGATGGTGCTGGAGATTATCGACGAACTCGG
>JAYVLR010000127.1:0-21552 GCA_043759395.1 Thiobacillaceae bacterium | reverse complement strand
TCTTTGAGCGGAACCAGCACGCTGCCCGCGATATGTCCGAGCTCGCCGTAGTACTCCTGCGCTTCGCGCACGTCCAGCAACAGCGGCGGATGCGCTGATGCCAGCAGCATTTTGATTTCTTCCGGCGCGAGCTGGCGCACTTCGTTCAAGGCCGACAGGCTCGGAAACATCTGCGGATTGTCTTCAATCGCGCTTTGATTCGGCTGTAGCACTTCCTGGATATTGTCGGGCAGCGGAAAATTCATGCTGTTCATCAGATCAATGTACTGCTGCCGCGTCTTGCCCGCCAGCCGGGGATTGTGGCGCTTCTCTTCGCCAATCGTGGTGTGCGTGTTGCCGCGATAATCGTGTGCCGGGTACACCAGCGTGTCGTCCGGCAGGGTAAACAGTTTTTGCGATATGGAATCGTATTGCGCGCCCGCATCGCCGCCCGCAAAATCGGCGCGGCCAGTGCCGCCGATCAGCAGAACGTCGCCGCACATGACCCGGTCTTCCACATACAAACTCAGGCTGTCGGGCGTGTGGCCCGGGGTGTAAAACACCTTCACCGCCAGATTGCCGACCTGGATCGTATCGCCGTCGTTGACATGGCGATCAACGCGCGGAACCGGCGAGTGGGTGTGCATGATAAGCGGGGCGCGGGTGAGGCGCTGCAAATCAAACCCTGCCGTAGGGTGGTCGGCGTGCGTATGAGTGTCGACGATTCCGTCCAGATGCAAACCCTCATAGGCCAGCAGAGCCAGATACAAGGGAATATTGCCTTTGAGCGGATCCACCAACAGTGCCTTGTGCGCCGCCTCGTCGGCCACCAGATAGGTCTTGCACTTGCCGCCATTGAGTTCGCGAAAAATCATGTCTTGAATCCTTGCTGGTTATTTAGCTGCGGGGGTCGGCTCAAGCAGGCCAACGCCGCCATCGGGTTCCCTGAAACGTACCGTCAGGGATTCGAAAATAAACATGCCTATCGTCATCGACAACACAAACACCAAAACCGAGGGATGACCCGTCACGAGCGACGTTATCGCGGGGCCCGGACAGAATCCGGCCAAGCCCCAGCCGAGTCCGAACAAGAGCGCGCCAAACACCAGATTGCGATCAATTTCGCGCTTGTGCGGCAGGCTGAATTTGCTGACCAGCAGCGGCGCATGGCGTCTGCGGATCAGCAGGAAAGACAGAAAATAGGTCAGAAAAGCGCCGCCCAGCACCAGCAGCAAGCTGGGATCCCAGTCGCCGCTGATATCGAGAAACGCCAGCACCTTTTGCGGCCGCATCATGCCCGAGAGTCCAAGCCCGAGCGCGAATAACACGCCGATCAGAAAAGTTGCGGTGTGGGCGAGGAAACGTTTATTTCGCGTCATGGTGCAATCCTCACTGAAAATAGGTGGAAAGAAACGTGGCGACAGCGATGCCCGCGCCGAGAAAAGTCAGGCTGGCGACGATGGAGCGCGGAGACAGGCGACCCATGCCGCACACCCCGTGCCCGCTGGTGCATCCGCTGCCAAGCCGGGTGCCAATGCCAACCAGCAGACCCGCCAGAATCAGCGTACCCATCGGCAGATGCATCTGAATGTCGGCAGCACCAGGAATGAGTTCCATGGATAACACCCCGCCAACCAGCAAACCCGCGATGAATATGAACCGCCAGAAAGTATCGCCATGCTTTAAGTGCAGCAGCCCGCCGTAAATGCCGCTGATCCCGCAGATACGACCGGTGAACAGCATAAACAAAGCGGCCGCCAGACCGATCATGATGCCGCCTGACAGCGAGGCGACTGGGGTAAAGTTTTCCATCAGAATCTCCCGGGGTGAAATTTATTTTGTTTACGCTTCGTGCAGCATAGCCCAAGACAAGCGGAATTTAAACTGGGGGTTCGCGATTTGATTGGCTCAATTTAAGAGCGAGCCTCACAATCATCGCCATGAAAAACGAACAAACGTGGTTTGTCTATGTGCTGCGCTGCGCAGACAGCACCTTGTACACCGGCATAACCACCGACACCGCGCGCCGCGTGCAGGAACACAATGCCGGAGCGCCGCTCGGTGCGCGTTACACCCGCAGCCGTCGCCCAGTGACCCTGGTCTATGTGGAAAGCGTAAGCAGTCGCACGCTGGCGGCACAACGCGAGCTCGCAATCAAGAAGCTGGACCGCCGTCGCAAGCTGGAATTGTGTGCGGTGCATGACCTACACTTTGAACATGTCTGAGCCATTGCCGATTCTTTGGTATTTTGCCGACCCCATGTGCTCGTGGTGCTGGGGGTTTTCGCCCGTGATTGAGGCTATCCGCGAACAGTATCGTGACCGCGCGAAAATCGCCCTGATGCTGGGCGGCCTGCGGCCTGGTACTACCACACCCATGACCCAGGCCGGATGCGACGGCATTTTGCACCACTGGCACGAAGTACACGCCCGAAGCGGACAGGCGTTCAATTTTGCCGGCGCACTGATGCCCGGTTTCATCTACGACACCGAACCAGCAAGCCGTGCGGTCATCAGCGTCGGCGCAATCGACGCAGCTGCCACGTTTCCCTGCTTCGAAGCAGTGCAGACTGCGTTCTATCTTGAGCAGCGCGATGTCACGCGCACCGAAGTGCTGGCCGAACTGGCGCAAGACTGCGGAATTTCCGGCAGCGATTTTCTGGCGCGTTTCGAATCGGATGCGATGCGGCAAAAAACCCGTCAGCATTTTGCGCACACCAGGCAAGCCGGGGTACGGGGCTTCCCCACCCTGATCGCGCAAAATGCAGCGGAACACACGACACTCTGCAATGGGTATTGCGCGCTAAGTGAATTTCAAACGGTGCTGGATGGCTGGTTAGGGACTGGCCAGAGGTGAAGCGTCGCCGCAATTGCAGGCCACGCAGTAGCAGCGCCAATCTGGCTGATGCGGCGGCACACTCGCCTAAATCCCGGGCACAGCACCATCTTGAATATCGACACAACACTATTCCCGCCAAGACGGGTCTTCACTCACCTTGCCCGCTCCCCTCCGAATAGTCGCCACGGCATGAGCCAATAAGCTCATTGCAAAGCGCACTACAACGCGACACTTTGAAATATTCGCCCAGTAAGATTCACCACAGTCAAGGAAACCAATCAAACAACAGATTTGATGCGCCATGACTGAAAAAAGTAGCGCTCAAAATAAAGTAACAAGCAGTGCGCGTGAATAGCAGCAGGCATCGCAGTCCGGATGCCAGGGCAGTTTTCCTCCCAGAAAACTCCCAATCCTGTAATCGTTGGGTTTGATTTCAACGAACTCTCACGCGCACGCCGAAACGGTGCTGCGCAATATTTCCTATTGCAGATTTCGTTTCGGCGTGCGCGTGAGCCGGGTTTTCCGACGCGTGGAAAATCAGGCGGGATGAGTGGAGCCGCAAGGCGAGTAACAAGGGGTAGTTGAAAGCCGTTAAAAACAGTAGCGGAATGCAGTCGCACACTGGCGGCACAACGCGAGCACGCAATCAAAAAGCTGGGCCGCCGCCGCAAATTGGAATTGCTTGACATCTAAAACGCCGGAATACATCGCGCTGACGCAGACGACCTCGAACAGCCTAAAATACCGGGTGTTCCAGAAGGCTTGCCCATGATGTCGCCTCATCCGTATTCCACTTTGACCCCAGACTGCGTACTCGATGCGCTCGACAGCACCGGTCTGCGTGCCGACGGCAGGCTGCTGGCTCTGAACAGCTTCGAGAACCGCGTGTACCAGATGGGAGTGGAAGACACCTCGCTCGTCGTCACCAAATTTTATCGCCCGGAGCGCTGGAGCGATGCGGCGATTCTGGAAGAGCATGCGTTTGTCGCCGAGCTGGCCGCGCGCGAAATTCCGGTGGTGGATGCGCTCACCCTCCACGGCGCGACTTTGCATCAGCACGCAGGTTTTCGGTTTGCGGTGTATCCCAAACACGGCGGGCGGATGCCGGAGTTCGAGCGCGTCGAGACCCTGCAATGGATGGGGCGTTTTTTGGGGCGCATCCATGCCGTCGGTGCGCAGACCAATTTTTTGCAGCGCCCGGCCCTCGACCTTGCCAGTTTTGGTTTTGCCTCGCGCGACTTTTTGCACAGCGGCTGGCTGCCGCCGGATTTGCAGGCGGCGTGGGATAGCGTCATCGAGCAGGCGCTGGCCGGCGTGCGCTACTGCTTTGAGCGCGCGGGCAACGTGCAGGCTCTCCGTTTACACGGCGACTGCCACGCTGGCAACGTATTGTGGACTGACGATGGCCCGCATTTTGTAGACTTTGACGACAGCCGCATGGGTCCCGCAATTCAGGATTTATGGATGCTGCTGTCGGGCGACCGCGAGGCCATGCAAAGTCAAATGCGCGAAGTGTTGACGGGCTACGAAGCCTTCCGCGTATTCGATCCGCGCGAGCTGCATCTGCTGGAAGCCCTGCGCACCCTGCGCCTGATTCACTATGCCGCGTGGATCGCCCGGCGCTGGCAAGACCCCGCTTTTCCCGCTGCGTTTCCGTGGTTCAATACGCAGCATTACTGGCAGGAACGCATCCTGGAGTTACGCGAGCAGATTGCGCTGATGGACGAAGCGCCGCTCGCGGTTTGAAACACGCAGTTTGAGACTGAAATGATATGTGCGGCATAGCAGGTGAATTCCGCTTCGACGGCAACCCGCCCCAGCAGGCGACGATGGCGCGCATGCTCGCCAAGCTTGCGCGCCGCGGCCCCGACGGCGAGGGACACTATGCCGACGGCCCGGTGCTGCTGGGACATCGGCGGCTGGCCGTAATCGATTTGTCGGAGCGTGCGCGTCAGCCGATGATCGACCCCGCCACCGGTCTCGCGCTGGTGTTCAACGGCACCATTTACAACTATCCCGAGCTGCGCGCCGGTCTGGTAGCGCGCGGCCATATGTTTTTCTCCGACGGCGACACCGAGGTCATTCTGCGCGCCTATGCCGAGTGGGGCGAGGCCTGCGTCGAACGCCTGCACGGCATGTTCGCCTTCGCGATCTGGAACAAGCGCAGCCTGTTTCTGGCGCGTGACCGGTTTGGTGTCAAGCCGCTGTATTACTCGCACGGCCCGGCGTATTTGCGCTTTGCCTCCACCCCGCAGGCGCTGCTGGCGGCGGGCGAAGTCGATACCAGCATCGACCCGGTTGCCTTGCATCATCAGTTCACCCTGCACGCGGTGATCCCCGCGCCGCGCACAATTTTCAACGGCGTGCGCAAGCTTGCACCGGGCACCACGCTGACGGTCGATTTGCAGGGCAAGCACCGCACGCGCAGTTACTGGGACTTGCGTGCGCAGCGTCCCGCGATTGCCAAAACCGAAGCCGAATGGACTGAAGCCATCCACGTTGCGTTGCGCGCTGCGGTTAAAAAGCGGCTGGAAATTGCCGACGTCAAAGTCGGCGTGTTGCTCTCCGGCGGGCTGGACTCAAGCCTGCTGGTTGCCTTGCTGGCCGAGCAGGGCGTGAAGGATCTGATGACGTTCTCCGTCGGTTTTGAAGACCAGCCGGAAGAGCGCGGCAACGAATTCGAATACTCCGATGCCGTCGCCGAACGTTACGCCACCCGCCACCATAAATATCTGGTGCCGAACGGCGAAGTGCTGAGCCGTTTGCCCGAAGCAATTCAAGCCATGTCCGAGCCGATGGTCGGGCAGGATACCGTCGCGTTTTATCTGCTGTCCGAGCAGGTGTCCAAAACCGTGAAGGTGGTGCAAAGCGGGCAAGGTGCGGACGAAGTCTTCGGCGGCTATTACTGGTATCCGCTGATGGCGGCAGACACCGACGGCACGCCGCTGGAGCGCTTTCGCCGTCATTATTTTGACCGCGATCACGACGAGTTTCTGCGCATGGTCACGCCCGCCTACCACGGCCTGGATTACACCGCGCAAACCGTTGCGGCCTGCCTGGCGCGACCCGGTGCCGACGAATTCATCGACCAGGTCCTGCGCATGGATGTGCGCACGCTGATTACCGACGACCCGGTCAAACGCGTCGATAACATGACCATGGCGTGGGGGCTGGAAGCACGCGTTCCGTTTCTCGACCATCATCTGGTGGAACTGGCCGCGCAAATGCCGCCCGAACTCAAACTGGCTTCAGGCGGCAAACACGTACTCAAAACCATCGCGCGCGGGCTGGTACCGGACACCGTCATCGACCGCAAAAAAGGCTACTTCCCGATGCCTGCGCTCAAATATGTGCGCGGCGATTTTCTCGCGTTCATGCGCGACATTCTGAATTCGAATGCCTGCCGCACCCGGGGCCTATACCAGCGCGACTACGTAGACATGCTGCTGGATGCGCCCGAACATCATCACACCCGAATCCAGGGCAGCAAACTCTGGCATCTGACCCTGCTTGAATACTGGTTACAGCAACATGCGTAAACGACTACAAAAAACAGCGTTGACGCTGATGTGCCTGATCCCGCTGACTGCCACCGCACAAGTACAAACCGACTTTGCAAGCTGGCTGAATGATTTCAAACTGGAGGCGCGTGCGCGCGGCATCAAGCAATCCACACTCGATGCCGCATTTGCCGACGCGCGCATCCAGACCAGCGTGATTGATCTGGACCGAAAACAGCCGGAGTTTGTCGAAACCTTTACCTGTTATCTGGACAAACGCGTCTCGGCGCGACGCATCGCACGCGGGCAGTCTTTGCTCATGCAGTACCAGCCGCTGTTCGACGTGCTCGAACAAAGCCACGGTGTCCCGCGACAAATCCTCACCGCATTTTGGGGACTGGAAACCAGTTACGGCGCAAGCACCGGCAACACGCCCATCCCCAGCGCCCTGGCGACCATGGCATACGAAGGGCGGCGCAGTGCGTTTTTTCGCGCCCAGTTGTTCGACGCGCTCAGCATCATCGACACCGGAGACGTCACCGCCGCCGACATGAAAGGCTCGTGGGCCGGTGCCATGGGCCAAATGCAATTCATGCCCTCCACCTACCGTCGCTACGCGATGGATGGCGATCACGACGGCCACATCAATCTGTGGACATCCATTCCCGACACCCTGCATTCAGCCGGCAATTATCTGCGGCAAGCCGGCTGGAAACCCGGTGAGCCCGCCGCGCTGGAAGTCCGCCTGCCGCAAAACTTTGACTGGCGTTATGCGCGCCTGAGCTACCGTCTCCCGATTGCCAACTGGCAGGCGGCAGGTGTGGTGCAAGCCAGCGGCGAACCCATCCCGGCACTGACAGGTGAGTCGGCTATTGTTTTGCCGCAAGGCTGGAACGGCTCCGCGTTCATGGTGTTCGACAACTTCGATGTCATCATGCAATGGAATCGCTCGGTCAACTATGCCCTTTCCGTCGCGATGCTGGCGCAGCGATTTATCTCGGGTAACCTGCTGACAACCGTACAAGCCACAGACTGTGAAGGCTTGAGTCGTACCCGGATGATGGCACTGCAACAGCAGTTGACCGGGCTGGGATTCGACACTGGCGTGGCCGACGGCGTACCCGGCAACAAAACCCAGTCCGCCATCCGCCGTTATCAGGTTGCCCAGCAGCTCCCCGCCGACGGCTATGCCTCGCCCAGCCTGCTGGCACACGTCGAAGCCCGTCACGCCAGTGCGGCAGCCGCAGGCAAGCTAGTACCGGATCGCGCACCACCAACCTTTGCTGACCCCGCCGTTGTATCCACCACCGCACCATGACATCCGATCTGGCCTGCTGGAAATGTGGCGCGGCATTGGCGGGCCTGATGCTGCCGCTCGGACAACGCGACCAATGCCCGAGTTGTCATGTTGATGTTCATGCTTGTCGCATGTGTCGGCACTATGATGCGCGCCGGGCACGGCAATGCCGTGAGCCGGGCGTTGTTGAGGTCAGGGATAAAACTTGTGCCAATGGGTGTGGCTGGTTTGTGCCGAGGACGGATGCTTATCAGGGGGGTGGGGCGGCGATATGGAAGGCTACTTAGTTTATTGCTGAGACCTTCTGTGCTTTGAGGTTCGTTGGCCGGGGGTTGCCCGGCGGCGAGTTACTTTCTTTTGCTTCGCCAAAAGAAAGCTAACCAAAGAAAAGGCGACCCCAACATCCCCGAATTTCCGAAGCCTGAATCTGCCGGGCGGGCGGCGAAGAACTCGGCTCGCTTTTGCGGATGTTTAAGGAGAGCGAGCCTCAAACACCTTCGCCGCTGATCCGCCCGGCAGACTCAAACTTCGGCGAGGCTGACTGGGGGCAATCAAAAGCAAAGCAGTGGTGTCTTTACGGTTACGGTTACTATTTTTACTTTGCACACTGGCTCAATACCAATTAAGCCCTACACGGACTAACAATGCTCGTTATCCGTTATAAAATACTCACATCATGCCCTCACCCGCTTTATTCGGAATCAATCACAGCAACCGGAATTTTTCGGATCCCTACTACTGGGGTAAAAACCAGTTCAATTCCGCATTCCCCGTAGCACTATCTTGCTACATGCAGTCGCAGGCAAAAAGTTTGGTTTACATCAAATATCTTGACCAACTGCGAACAGAAATAACCGAACTTGACGCAGGCGATGTTTTTGGAAGTACAGCGCATAGCAAAGACCTCTATTTCTCGTTTGAATCACGTTACGATCGCTTCAGGGATTTGGTACACGACGATCTACCTCCGATCGATTTAGTCGTTTGCCAAGCCACGCGCGACAACCAAGTCAAACCCCTCGAAATCAAGCTCACCACATTACCCGACAACACCACTGAGGGGTTGAGTGAGGATAAATACGGAACCGAACTTGTTATTCGATCAGCCACCACGCGCTACATGGCTTTGTCCATGGTGCAGTCACTACGGAATAGTAAAAGCAAGAGCAATCTTGCCGATGTTCGCCGGATGTTTGAGCCCGCATTTGCAATAGTGCGCAACTGGGATTCCAAAGCGGAGATGCAGCAGGTTGCACCATTAGCCTTGGCTGCGTTAGAGAGCTTCCTGAATACTTTCCGAGAATTACAAACACCACTCTTGATGCAGCCCATCTGGAAAACCCTGGGGAAAACTCCCATCCTTGCGCCGAATTGCCTTGATGTGTTTGTGTGGAGTGACTTTGCAATCACCCACTTGTTCCTCGATTCAGCACGAAGCGCGTTAGGATCGCAGGGGGTTTCTCGTCCGCTCAGAGCGGCCTTGCGATTGGCACGTTTTTTGTATGAGAGTTCTAGCGGAGCCAAGGTGTACCAAGCGCCGATCTACGATGGCATGACCTACGATAATCAGAATGACAAAGAGTTTGCAATATCGGGCAACAAATCACGTCCGTATATGACTTGTGAACGACTCGCCACACCCCGCATACGCAAAGATGAAATTAAAAATATCGTGCTTGGTGGTGGGCACAAACACCTAAGCCCAGAGCGTAGGTTTGATGCCATTTTGTACTTCTCGTCTGACATTTTCGAGACAGAACAATGAACATTCGTGTAGCCGATTTATTTGCTGGCGGCGGCGGCCTATCCCTTGGTTTTATGGAGGCAGGCTTTGAAATAGTCTGTGCGGTGGAAAACTGGAAGCCTGCCATTGCTGTTCATGAAGCCAATTTCCCGATGCACCCTGTATTAAATATGGATTTGGGTGATGCGCCTGCGGCAGCTAAATGCCTCCAAGAATTTAACCCAGACATTATTGTGGGGGGGCCACCCTGTCAGGATTTTTCCAGCGCGGGTAAACGCGATGAAAGCTTGGGGCGTGCCAGTTTAACTGTCAGCTATGCCCACATCGTGAGGCTGTGTAAACCCCAATATTTTTTGATGGAAAACGTGGCACGATCAGCCAATTCAAAGGCATTTCGCGAAGCGCTCAATATATTTAAAGCGGCTGGTTACGGCTTGACAATTAAAATGCTGGATGCTGCCTATTGCGGTGTGCCTCAAATGCGCAAACGCCTGATTGTCGTTGGTGGATTGGGCGAGCATGATGGTTTCCTTGAGACCGCGCTGGAAAGTGGTCTTAGCAAAGAACCGATGACCATTCGGCGTTACTTTCGTAACAAACTTTCCTTTGAGCATTACTATCGCCATCCGCGCTCCTACGCACGTCGAGCTGTTTTCAGCATCGACGAACCGAGCCCCACTATCCGTGGTGTAAACCGCCCTATCCCGAAAGGCTATCCCGGACACGAAGGGGATTCCGCGGCTCTTGACTCAGATGTTCGGAGTTTAACAACGCATGAGCGCGCTCGTATTCAGACGTTTCCTGCGGATTTCAAACTACCTGGGTGTAAAACAGATGTGGAGCAGGTCATCGGCAATGCCGTACCCGTCAAACTCGCAGAGTATGTGGCGACTCATCTCATCAATCATATGCAGGCAGTTCCTAATGCAAACACCTACGCCAATCAGCTTTTCCAAGAGCGCCCAGCTTATGAAGTTAAAACAAAGCGGAAAACGCCACCGCGCGTGCAGACGTAATATCTGGATAAATAAGCTTGGTCGCCGCCCTAGCTTTTGATCTTCCCCCTTTCAGCCCCGCCGTAAATCGAGTCTGCCGGGCGGATTAGCGGCGAAGGTGTTTGAGGCTCGCTCTCCTTGAACCACCAACAAAAGCGAGCCGAGTTCTTCGACGCCCGTCCGGCAGGCTCGATTTACGGGAATTCGGGGCTGTTGGGGCGGCCTTCTTTTTGGTTACTTTTTCTTGGCCGCGCAAGAAAAAGTAACTTGCCGCCGGGCAACCCCCGGCCAACCAATCTCAACCAAACAACTCAAACCAGCGGCAACTGCCCATCCGAATCCACAACCGGCCGCGTCACCCGCAAGGTATGCAAGCGCCGACTATCCGCCCGCAACACGGCAAAATCCAGCCCGCCCAGATTGACCGATTCGCCGCGTTTAGGCACATGGCCAAAGCGCGAGATCACCAGTCCGCCGACGGTATCGAACTCTTCGTCTGAGAAATTCACCCCTAGCGCCTGGTTGAAATCGCCAATTTCGGTGGTGGCTTTTACCCGAAAACCGCCATCCTGTTCCTGCACGATGTTGTCTTCGGTTTCATCAAAGTCAAACTCGTCTTCGATGTCGCCGACGATTTGTTCGAGCACGTCTTCGATGGTGACGAGGCCGGCCACGCCGCCGTATTCGTCAACGACGATGGCGATGTGGTTGCGGTTGGAGCGGAATTCCTTGAGCAGGACGTTGAGCCGCTTGGATTCGGGGATGAACACGGCGGGGCGCAACATGCCGCGTATGTCGGCATCGGATTCGGCATAGTGGCGCAGCAGGTCTTTGGCCAGCAAAATGCCGATGACGTCGTCGCGATCCTTATCGATAACCGGGAAGCGCGAGTGCGCGGTTTCAATCAGGTGAGGGATGAATACTTCGGGCGCGTCGTTGATGTCGATCACGTCCATTTGCGCGCGCGGCACCATGATTTCGCCAACGCGCATTTCGGATACCTGCAATACGCCCTCGATCATCGCCAGCGCGTCGGCATCCATCAGGTTGTTTTCGTACGCGCCGTGCAGCAGCTCGATCAGTTGTTCGCGGTCTTCAGGCTCGCGCATCAACCAGTGGGAAATGCGCTCTAGCAGACTCGGTTTACTCTCAGACTCCATGGCTTAAATCGTCGCGGGTAAAATAGGGGTTGGTGATGCGGAAGCGCTTCAGTATAGCGGCTTCGCGGGTTTCCATGATGACGGCATCGGCATCGGCTTCGTGGTCGTAGCCTTGCAAATGCAGCGCGCCGTGTATGGCGAGATGGGCGTAGTGATCGTGCAAAGTCTTGCCCTGTTCTGCCGCTTCTTTTGCCACCACAGGCGCGCAGATCACAATGTCGCCGCCCAGCACGGCTCGGCTCTTGTCATCGCGGCCAATCTCGCCGTATTCGAACGTCAGCACATTGGTCGCGTAATCTTTTTGACGGTAGTCGCGGTTGAGTGTTTGCGCTTCTTCCGCGTCCACAAACCGTAGCGTGATTTCAGCGGGATGTTCCAGCGCAGCCAATACCCAGCGGCGGATTTGTGCGCGGGCAGGCAGCATTTGAGCGGTGCTGGCATATTGCACCGCCAGCGCTAACTCAGGGCTGGTTGGATTTGGCCCGGATAAATCAGGGCTTCCCACGCGACTCCTGCTCGGCGCGGCGCCCGGCATAGGCGGTGACGATGCGCTGCACCAGTGGGTGGCGCACCACGTCTTCGGCCAGATAGTGGGTGAAGGCGATGCCGCGCACGTCTTTCAGCACTTCCTGCGCATCGACCAGCCCGCTTTTCTGGTGGCGCTGCAAATCGATCTGCGTCACATCGCCGGTGACGACCGCTTTCGCGCCAAACCCGATGCGCGTCAAAAACATCTGCATCTGTTCCGGCGTGGTGTTTTGCGCTTCATCCAGAATGATGAACGCATGATTAAGCGTGCGCCCGCGCATGAAGGCGAGCGGCGCAACTTCGATGGTCTGGCGCTCGATCAGACGTGCGACTTTGTCGAAGCCCATCAAGTCGTACAGCGCGTCGTACAACGGGCGCAGGTAGGGATCGATTTTCTGGTTCAGGTCGCCGGGCAAGAACCCCAGCCGCTCGCCCGCCTCGACCGCCGGGCGGGTCAGCACCAGACGCTTGACCTGCTCGCGCTCCAGCGCATCCACCGCACAGGCCACGGCCAGATAAGTTTTACCGGTGCCCGCCGGGCCGATGCCGAAGGTGATGTCGTGATTCTGGATTTGCTCGATATAGCTGCCCTGGCGCTGGGTGCGCGCGCGCAAATCGGCACGGCGCGTACGCAACACCGACCCTTCGTCGTCTTCCGCCCGCCCGCGCGTCAACGCCACCAGACCGAGTTGAATATCGTCCAGACTCAAGCTGTCGTGCGCGCGGTTGTAAAAATGCTCGATCGCCTGCGCGCCTTTTTCAGCCTGCAATTTTTCGCCGCTGACGCAAAAATGCGAGCCCCGGCGGCTGATCGCCACATCAAATGCGGCTTCGATCTGGTGCAGGTTTTCGTCCATCGCCCCGCACAGATTGGCGAGCCGGCGGTTGTCTTCCGGGCGCAGGCTGAGTTCGACCCGATCCGACTTCATGCGACGGTTTCAGCAACTGGTTTCATCGCCCGGTTTCATCAATCGGTACTTCGCCGCGCAAGCTGTTTTTCAGTGCAGCGGTAATCGTCACTTCGATGAAGTGCCCGACCAGTCGCGGCTGCCCGGCAAAATTGACGATGCGGTTATTGTCGGTGCGGCCCGTCAGTTCGAGGGCGCTTTTGCGGGACGGGCCTTCAACCAGAATGCGCTGGCGCGTGCCGACCATGGCCTGGCTGATGGCCTGCGCCTGCGTATCAAGCAGTTGTTGCAGACGTTGCAGGCGCGCGTTTTTAGTGTCCGCGCTCACGTCGTCGGCGTAATCCGACGCGGGTGTGCCGGGACGTTTGCTGTAGATGAACGAAAAGCTGGTATCAACATTCAGCTCGGCGATAAGCTTCATCGTGGCCTCGAAGTCGGCGTCGGTTTCGCCCGGAAAACCGATAATGAAATCCGACGACAACGACAATTCCGGGCGCAGCTCGCGCAGTTTGCGGATGATCGATTTGTATTCCAGCACGGTGTAACCGCGCTTCATCGCCGCCAGCACGCGGTCGGAACCGGCCTGGATCGGCAGATGCAGATGCGAGACCAGCTTGGGCAAGCGGGCATAGACATCGATCAGCCGCTGCGACATGTCGCGCGGGTGGCTGGTGGTATAGCGGATGCGTTCGAGGCCGGAAATATCGTGAACCATTTCCAGCAAAAATGCGAAGTCCGCAATGCTGCCGTCATCCAGCTCGCCCTGCCAGGCGTTGACGTTCTGCCCCAGCAAATTGACTTCTTTCACTCCGCGCGCGACCAGGTCAGCGATTTCGGCAATCACATCATCAAACGGGCGCGAAACTTCTTCGCCGCGCGTATACGGCACGACACAAAAGCTGCAATATTTGGAACAGCCTTCCATGATCGAGACAAAGGCCGATGCGCCGTCCACCTTGGCGGGCGGCAGGTGGTCGAACTTTTCGATCTCGGGGAAACTGATATCGACCTGCGGGCGGCCGCTGCTGCGCCGCGCCGCGATCAATTCGGGCAACCGATGCAAGGTTTGCGGACCGAACACCACATCCACATACGGCGCGCGCTTCACAATCGCAGCGCCTTCCTGCGAGGCCACGCAGCCGCCCACGCCGATGATGAGATTGGGATTGGCCGCCTTCAGATGCCGCACCCGCCCCAGATTGTGGAACACCTTCTCCTGCGCGTTTTCGCGCACCGAGCAGGTGTTAAACAGGATCACATCGGCTTCATCGGGGTTGTCGGTCGGCGTCAGCCCTTCGGCGGCTTCGAGCACGTCGGCCATCTTGTCCGAGTCGTACTCGTTCATCTGGCAGCCGAATGTTTTGATATAAACCTTGCCAGGCATCGTGGGCGTTTTCTGGGAATGGATGGAAAGCGAATCGGCCTGAATGATGGGCCGAACCCCATTATACCGCCCACGCATACCCCCCAAATTAAAAGCTATGGCAAATGACCCGTTTGCCGACGGTATCGCAAATCGTCTGAATCGGTCGATAGGGCGCATCGACAATCGTCGGCTGGGCGATTTCTGCGGCCAGCAACTGAACCACGCAATCCTTGCTCTGATCAGAGCCGGGCGCAAAGCCGATTTTTTCGCAGACCCTGACCAGCTCCTGCAAGTGGGCAGTTTCACGCGCTTCGCGCTGCGCCGGGTTTAATGCGCAGCTCGCAAGCAATACCATGCTCGTAACTAAAATGAGATATCGCATCTGAGCCCCCAGTCCTTTGCCAATAGCGTACGGATACGACTCCGGCGGACAGGATAAGTGCAAAAAGAAGGGTCAAACGGAGAAGTGGTGGTGATGGGTGGACTTGAACCACCGACCCCCGGATTATGAATCCGATGCTCTAACCGACTGAGCTACATCACCAGCATTTCAAAGCAGAAAGCCTCGAAAGGACGCGCAGTTTAGCGGATTCTGCCGGGTGCTGTCAAAGCGGGGATCACTGCGGACGCAGGCGCGCCAGCTCATCCAGCACGCTGATCAGCAGTTCGCGCCCTAGCGCGCCCATCCCACGGCTTAGTTGATCGGCATCGCGTTCGCCGTTGACCAGCCGCCGCATCATGCCGCCCAAGCGCGCCATATCGCCGCCGGCTTTCACCATCTGTTCGGACATATTGGCCAGCACCGACAGCGCTTGTGTGTCGCCGCGCGCCGAGGCATCGATCAGCGATGCCAGCCCCGGCGCGGCGCTGCTGCCGTCGGGCTGGACATCCAGCGGCGGCAGGGTCGCCGGATTATCAAACCCGAGCAGGATGGCATTGACCACAATCCGGTCTTCCTCATCCAGCCCGAGAAAAATCGACGGGTCGCGACGACCCTCGGTGATATGCCGCAGCGCAGCAACCAGGCGCGCCCAGCCCGCCTCTTCAGCCGCCTGGAGCTGGTTCATCAAGTCGGGCAACTGGCTGCGGTTACGCAGCGCATTGACGACGGTATGAATGAAGGCGGCGTGGATGCGCAGCACTTGTTCGGTGGCGGTAGGGAGTTGAGCCATGGCAGGGGTCAGCGATCAGAAGGGGTTGAGCTATTTTCCGGTGCGCAAGCAGGATTGGCAACCGCTGAATGTGTCGGCACGTTTTTGATTTGCCAGTGAGCGCTGGCCCACTTCAAAATCGCCGCCGGGTCAGCGTCTGCCAACTCAGCCGGGGGCGCATGACCCAGCGCGCCCAGCGCCTGCGCCAGCATCTCACCGCGCCCGTGATCCGGCAAGGCGGGGGCGTGGGTTTGCTTGGACAGCTTTTGTCCGGCGGCATTGGTGATAAGCGGCAAATGGGCATAGCGCGGGGTTGGCAAACCCAGCAGCCTTTGCAACACGATCTGGCGCGGCGTGTTCCACAGCAAATCCGCGCCGCGCACAACGTGGGTAATGTTCTGATAAGCGTCGTCCACCACCACCGCGAGCTGGTAGGCAAACAGATGGTCGGCACGACGAACGACGAAATCGCCAACTTCAGCCAGTACCGATTGCATCAATTTGCCCAACACGCGATCGGTGAAGCTGGTCGAAGTATCGGGTAGCTTGACCCGCCACGCATGAGTCGCGCGCTTGTCAACCAAAGCATTGCGGCAGGTTCCGGGATAAATCGTTTCGCCCCCCGCATTGCGCGGCGCACCCGCGAGCTGGCTGCGGGTACAGGTGCAAGGATAGACCGCATCCAGATCACGCAATTGCTGCAACGCGGCTTCATACGCCTGATCCCGGCCGGATTGCGCCAGCACGGCGCCATCCCAGACCAGGCCGTAATGTTCCAGTTGGCGCAGTAGGGTATCGGCAGCATTCGGCACACAACGCGGCCGATCCAGGTCTTCCATCCGCACCAGCCAGCGCCCGCCCGCCGCACGCGCATCCAGCCAGCTTCCCAGCGCCGCAACGAGCGAACCGAAGTGCAGGGGCCCGGTAGGCGAAGGGGCGAAGCGGCCGATGTAAGCGGGGGCGGGTTTGAGGGTGGAGTTCACCCCGTGATTATCGCAAAGAGGCTGCGTTTGCACGGTGCAAACGGAGGCAACCCCGCTCATCTGAACAACATTCCCCGATTTATAAGTGGAACGCGGGGCGTGAAGGCATGAACGGCAAAACGATGAAGGATTCTAGGTGCAGCCATATTTTTATTGCATTCTTCTATTAATTGCACATAATCTGTCCATGCTCGATCTTGACACAGACCGTCTAACCTGGAGAAACCATGCGACCCGAAACCATCGATCACGCCACCCTGTCGCAACTCGTTTTATCGGGGGCGTTGCACGCTGCGCATGTCATCGGTCAGCCCGGCGGCTGGGGCATCCTCGTCAAACACGGCGAACAGGAACGCTCATTGTCCGCGACACGCAGCCGCCAGACACGTGTGTTCAAAAAGCTTGAGACGCTGGCCGCCTACCTCAAGGAAATCGGCATCAGCCATTTTGAAGTAGACGCAGCGGGATACGATCCCGCTGCACCCAAAACCAGCCAACGTCCCGACCGGGCAATAGCGATGCGGCAAGCGCACGCTGCTGCTGCTCACGATATATGGTTTCGTGCGCAGGTTCGGCAGGGGCTAACGGATGCCGACGACCCTGCCGCTGTCTGGCTGCCCCATAAAACGGTCAAGCAAGACATACAACATCAACGCACCGCGCTTAAACAAAAGATCGCCGCGCGTCGCACATGATGCAACTGGTCTGGCTCCTGTCCGCCAGTCGCGCGCGCGAGGCTGCCATTGATTACATCGCAGAAGACAACCCGACGGCAGCGCTCGATCAACTCGACGCGATTGAGCGGCAAACCGGTCTACTAACCGCCCACCCGCATTTGGGGCGACCTGGGCGCATGAAGGGAACGCGTGAACTGGTGATCGTCGGCACACCCTTCATCCTGGTGTACCGCATCCGACGCAAAATCGGGTGCATCGAATTATTCCGGTTTCTGCATGGCGCGCAGCAATGGCCGCAAGCGTAGCTTTTACCTCACCGCCTCAACTCAACCCCGGCAAGCCATTCTGGTAACACTGCTCGACGACCTTTTCTGCTTCGGCGTTGAGCGATTGGCATTGCGCCGCCGACCAGGCATCGTAGGACAGTTTTGGCGGTGAGCAGCATGGTTTTTACACTATCCGCATCTTTTAGTGTCACTGCGGCGCATAGCGCAAAGTCAGGAATGCAGCTCGTCCGGGCTGGTTGAAGAAATAAACCGTTTCATAGGTCTTGTCGAACAGGTTTTCGACTTTCGCCGCAATTTGCCAGTCACGCGCTAGCTGGTATTCAGCGCGCAGATCAAGCAGGCCATAGCCATGCAACCGGGTGCTGTTCGCCGCATCGTCGAAACGCTCGCCTTCGGCACGCACACTTGCGCCGACACGCCAAGCATCGCCCAGCTGACGATCAAGGTCGATGCGCAGGCTTTGCTGGGCGCGGCGCGGCAGGATTCGCCCGCTGTTCGCGCCGGATGCGCTTTCCGGATTTTGCAGCGTCAGACTGGCATTCAGTAACCAGTCGCTGTAGCGCGTATTCGCCGTGAATTCCAGGCCTTTGATTTCAGCCCTGGCGATGTTGATTGACGGAAAGCCCGTTATCAACTGTTCGATTCGATTTTTGAACAGCGTGGTTTGCCAGCGCCCGCCCGGCAATTTTCCAGCGAGGCTGGCTTCCAGGGTGCGGCTCGTTTCTGGCTGAAGCTTGGGGTTGCCGCCAAAGGGGACGTGCAACTGGTTAAACGTGGGCGCACTGAATGCCGTGCCATAACCGAGGCCAAACAGCAGCCCGTTGTCAACCGTGTATCCCCAGCTCGCATTGCCGGTGTTGTAGTTTCCAAACTGACTGTTGTCGTCATGCCGCAGCGCGAGTTGCACGCTGTGCGCATCTATCTGCCCCTGGTATTGAGCAAACAATCCGGTCACGTCGCGCTGCCTGATAGCGTAATTCGTGCTGCTGACGAGCTTGTCGTCCTGCCGGTCGATGCCCAGACTCACAAGATGCCCGCTGCCAATTCCAATATCCTGCTGCAAAGAAAGCGTATTTCTCTGCGTGTTGAATGTGCTGTTGTAAGCGCCGTCCAAAAAATTTTCACTTTTATCCAGGCTCTGCCCCGCGCTCGCGCGCAGGTTCCAGTTTGGCGAGAGACGCAGTTTCAGACCAACTCCCGCAACTTGTTGAACCGTGTCACTTGAGTTCCCGGAAAAAATATCGCCATCGAATTCGACGGCACCCTGTGCGCGCAACAAATGTACATCGACTTCAGTGCCCGGGCTAAAGCGATACCCGCCGCGCAGGTTGATGTTTTTATTCACGTAGCCGTCGCGATCCGGTTCATCCGTAAAGCAGCCCGCACTTGCCCCCCTGCACGCATTAAATCCGTCTGTTTCGAGGTAGCCCAAGCCAATATCGAACCAGGCGTCCTTCCCTCCCCCGCCCAAATTCGCGCTGGCCTGTTTGGTACCATACGTTCCATAAGACAGGCTGGCCGATGGCCGTAAAGCGCCGCCGCCTTTACGCGTGAAAATCTGGATAACGCCGCCGATCGCTTCCGATCCGTAAAGACTGGAACGCGGACCGCGCACAATTTCAATGCGTTCGATTTGCTCGACAGGAATATCCTGGAGTGCGGCCAAGCCTGATGCCGCCGCACCAATTTTCACGCCATCGATCATGACAAGCACGTGGTTTGAGTTGCTTCCCCGCATGAACAACGAGGTCTGTTTTCCACTCCCCCCGCTATTTGCGATGGTGACACCGGCCTGGCCTGACAGAACCTCGACCAGAGAATTGGTCTGCAACCGGTCAATATCCTGGCGAGTGATGATGCTGATCGGAGCCAATGTCTGGCTTAAAGTTTGATCGGTGCGTGTTGGTGTGACGACAATAGTCTCGCCAATATAGACCGGCAAAGTTTCCGCATGTACAGACGAAACGAAGATAACGCCCAAGGCGAGTGAAAGAGTAGTTTGACGCATGATAATTTTCCAGTTTGGGCGCCTGGTTCCCCGCAGGCGCGTTGCACGATCCGCCGCTCAAACGAGCGGGGCTCAGGCCGGTATCCGGGCTTGCGCATGTGGAGTTTCGCCTTCCCGTCTTGCGACAGTGGCTGATTGAAACACCGTAAATAACGCTTACCGTTGCGGGGGCAGCACAGGCATGGCAGCGATAACGCTGCGCACCTGTTTCCCGTTTAACCTGCGCAGATTGAAGACCGCACAGGCACCTGAAGCAGCGGATTATACAGCCGGAATTCGGCGTAATGACCCGGGTGGTTCAAGGGCACCTCTAGAAATCGTAGCGAGCGGTCATCAGCCGGTTGCGCCCGGAGCGCAGGAACCGCAGTGTATGTGGGTATACATGAGGATTCCGAGCACCGGACGCGACCGGATCATGGCCGCGCAGTAGATTTATAGAGGTGCCTCAAGGCTTTGTGTGGTGGCTTAGCAAGCGGCTCAAGGCCTGTTTTAACGGCCCGTCGCCGATCTCGGTATTGAGTTGCGCCAGACTGGTGAGTGCGGCGGCAGGCAGCCCGGGCTTGTCGGCCACGGGCGGGGCAACGTGTTGCAGCTCGGGTTTGACGCTGACGCGCACATGGTCAACGATCAGCCCGCGCTGGGTAAGCTCGGTCGCCAGCGCGCGGGTCTGGTGACGCAGGCGGCTGGCGACGGCACCGCTGTCACAGGCGAGATGCAGGTTGCCGTTTTCGAGTTGTGCCACCCACACTTTGCCCGCCAGTGCGGGCGGCAGGCTGCGGTCGAGTGCAGCTTGCGCGCGCATCAATCCCTGCGCCCGCACCCGCAGCGCGGCGGGAAGTTGGGTGGCAAGCAAGTCGGACAGGCTGGATGCGCTCATGCGCGCAGCACCGCCGTGTCACAGCAAGTGCTGGGCGCTATGTTAAAATCCAGCGAATTACCGCCTGTAGCGGCCTTCGGATCACTCATGTTGCAATCCATCGTCAGAAAAATTTTCGGCAGTCGTAATGACCGGCTGGTTAAACAATACATGCAAAAGGTTCACGCGATCAATGCGCTTGAACCAGCCATGGAAAAACTCACGGATACCGAACTGGCCGGCAAGACTGCCGGGTTCAAGTCGCGGATTGAGGCGGGCGAATCGCTCGACAAGCTGTTGCCGGAAGCGTTTGCGGTGGTGCGAGAAGTCTCGCGTCGCGTGCTGGGCTTGCGCCACTACGATGTGCAGATGGTCGGCGGCATGGTGCTGCATGACGGCAAAATCGCCGAGATGCGCACCGGCGAAGGCAAAACCCTGATGGCAACCCTGCCCGCGTATCTGAACGCACTGGCGGGCAAAGGCGTGCATGTGGTGACGGTGAACGATTACCTCGCCAGCCGCGACGCCGAATGGATGGGGCGCGTGTTTGGCTTTCTCGGCATGACGACCGGGGTCAACATGTCGCAGATGCCGCACGCTGCCAAACAGGCCGCGTACGCCGCCGACATCACTTACGGCACCAACAACGAATACGGCTTTGATTACCTGCGCGACAACATGGTGTACCAGGTGTCCGAGAAGGTGCAGCGCCCGCTGGCTTTTGGCATCATCGACGAGGTCGATTCGATCCTGATCGACGAGGCACGCACGCCGCTGATTATTTCCGGGCAATCCGAAGAAAACACGGCGCTGTACCAACAAGCCAACCAGATCCCGACGCGCCTGACCCGACAGGAAAAAGACGACAGTCCCGGCGATTATTCGGTGGACGAAAAATCCCGCCAGGTGTTGCTGTCGGAAGAAGGCCACGAAAAAATCGAAGCCATCCTCACCGAGCTGGGGCTGTTGCTGCCCGGCGGCAGTTTGTACGATGCCTCCAACATCATGCTGATGCACCACGTGTACGCCGCACTGCGCGCCCATGCACTGTATTTCCGCGACCAGCATTACGTGGTGCAGAATAATGAAGTGGTGATTGTCGACGAATTCACCGGGCGTCTGATGTCCGGGCGGCGCTGGTCGGAAGGCCTGCACCAGGCGGTTGAAGCCAAAGAGGGCGTGGCGATCCAGAAGGAAAACCAGACGCTGGCGTCGATCACTTTCCAGAATTATTTCCGCATGTATGAAAAGCTGTCCGGCATGACCGGCACGGCG
>JAYVLR010000126.1:0-14921 GCA_043759395.1 Thiobacillaceae bacterium | reverse complement strand
CTTGTCGAGCTTGGTCATCGCCGAATAGCGCTCGCCATCCTTGGGGGTGCGAATCTCGCCTTCGATGCTGTCGCCGGTATGCAGATTGAAGCGGCGGATTTGCGACGGCGACACGTACACGTCGTCGGTATTGGCCAGATATGAGGTTTCGGGCGAGCGCAAAAAACCAAAGCCATCGGGCAGCACTTCCAGCACGCCGTCGCCAAAAATACTTTCGCCACGCTTGGCCAGCGCTTTCAAAATCGCAAAAATAAGTTCCTGTTTGCGAAAGCGATTGGCGTTGTCAATGCCGTTTTCGGCGGCGATTACAAGAAGTTCGGTGATGGGCTTGAGTTTGAGTTCGGAAAGATGCATGGAAGTGACCTGACGTGGCTCGCTTGAAAGAGCCGGGAGTGGGGAGGGGGTGGCCGGACGGTACCGCTTTAATTAATGGCGGTTTTTTGCGTCCGGCAAATTACAGGGTAGAAGTGGAAATGAAGGATTTAGATATTGCTGTCGACAAACGCAGTAAGTTGCGATTTGGACAGTGCGCCAACCTTGGTCGCTTCGACGTTGCCGTTCTTGAAAATCATTAACGTAGGGATGCCACGGATGCCGAATTTGGGCGGTGTACCCTGATTCTCGTCGATGTTGAGTTTGCAGACTTTGAGTTTGCCCGCATATTCCTTGGCGACTTCATCCAGAATCGGTGAAATCATTTTGCACGGACCGCACCAGTCGGCCCAGTAATCAACTAGCACCGGCACACCGGCTTGCAGGACTTCCTGCTCAAAAGAATCGTCAGATACGTAATGGATGTGTTCACTCATCAGTGAGGCTCCCAAGGACTAATGAAAGTGGCCGGAAATGGCCTGTGTGATTATTAAAATGGCCTGTGTGATTATTAAATTAGGTGGGTGAGGCTGGAAAATTTGCTGGAAAATACTTCGTCCTGCCGATATGCTACATCAAAATTGCCGCCCGGATGCAAATTGGGCATTTCAACCTGAATATGAGTAACCAAGCATGACTTACGTTGTTACCGAAGCCTGCGTTAAATGCAAGTACACCGATTGCGTCGATGTCTGCCCCGTTGACTGCTTTCACGAGGGAGCAAATTTTCTGGTCATTGACCCCGAAGAATGCATCGATTGCACGCTGTGCGTTGCGGAATGCCCCGTCGAGGCCATTTACGCGGAAGACGATGTGCCCGACGATCAGCGCGCGTTCATTGCCTTGAATGCCGACCTGGCAAAAAGCTGGAAAGTCATCATCGAACGTAAGGAAGCCCCTGCCGATGCGGACGAATGGGCTAACGTCAAAGACAAACTTCAGTATCTGGAGCGCTAGGGTTCTGTGGGAATCGCCACGATTCCCCTGGCTGGCGACAACTTCCCCGCTGCCGTCGCCGACACGCTGTTAAGGCTTCATGCCGACGCGCTGCCTGATCTGTCCGGGCTGGTCGTTCTTGTTCCCAATCACCGCGCCGGGCAGGATTTTGCACGCTCACTGGCGCGCCAGAGTGGCTTGCCCGCGCTGATTCCACCGCATATCACGCCGCTAAAAACCTGGGCCGCTAAAAACTCGACGAGCACAAGCCCGGAACCGCACACGCGGCGACTGGCTCGGCTGCACGGCGTATTGCGGCGCGAAACCTGGCTGGGCAATGTGGACAAATGGGCGCTCACGCAGGAACTGCTGGCGCTTGCAGATGAACTGTCTGGCGCGCGCCTCGGCAACGAGTTCGCGGCACGCATCCGCGCACTGCATAGCGATACGCTCGATAGCGAAACGCGCTTGATCGAAGCGGTATGGAAAACCCTTAACCAGGACGGCTCCGATCCGCAGGCTTGCTATGCCCGCGAACTGGATGCGCTGGTTCATCAAGCAAGCAAGCCGCTATCCGGATTTGCGCTGGGCCCACTGACCGCGCTTGAACAACATTTTTTGCAGCGCTACAGCGAACGGGCATCGGTGCAGATTTTTACCCCTATCGCGTTCCCCGACGCCGTTTCCATTCACGGCGAAAGCACCCGTCAGCGTGTTGCACACACCCTGCACACCGCCTGGTGTCTGAGTGATCCGCCGATCAAATCCCGCGCCGAAAGTCTGGCGCAGACCTATCCGCAGTCTCCGCTGCCGGGGCAGATCAAACTGTACGCCGCTCCGCATCTGGAAGCCGAAGCGCGCGCCGTCGCCAGTTGGGTTGCCGACCAATTGCAGGCAGGGCGACGCACGATTGCGCTGATTGCACTGGATCGCGAATGCGCACGCCGCACCCGTGCGTTACTTGAACGCTTGCAGGTGCGGGTAGAAGATGAAACCGGCTGGACACTCTCAACGACCGCTGCCGCTGCGATGATCGACCGCTGGCTGGAATGCGTGGCGCGGGATTTTCCGCATATCGAATTGCTTGATTGTTTGAAATCGCCGTTTGTTCTTGGCGACATCGCCGCGCGTCAAGACGCCGTACTGGCGCTGGAGTTGGCCATGCGCAAACGGGGCGTTTCGCACGGCATGGCGCAGATCCGGCGTCTGGCGCAGAACGAAGCGCTGGGCGCGCTGCCCTGGCTCGATACGCTAATGGACGGTGCGCGCAGCTTTGCGCAATCGCGTGCTTCGCTCAGCACCTGGCTCGCGCGCCTACATGCCAGCCTCGGCGCGCTAGGTGCGACGGCTTTGCTCGCGGCGGACGCGGCCGGCGCAAGCGTGCTGGCAACGCTCGACCAGGCCGGCCGCGAACTTGCCGACGACCGTGAAAAATACAGTTTTTCGGAGTGGCGGCGCTGGCTCAATCTGGCGCTGGAAAACGCGAGTTTTATGGACACGCGCATCGCCAGCCCGGTTGTGCTGACTTCGCTGCCCGCCACACGGGGGCGGATATTTGAAGCCGTCGCGGTCATCGGTGCGGATGCCCAGCACTTACCCGCGCGCCCTGCCGTCGGCCTTTTTAACCAGTCCACGCGCACGCAACTTGGCTTGCCCACCAGCGCCGAGTACGCGCTGCAGGCCACCGAAGATCTGCTGCAATTACTGCCGCAAGGGCCTTCCCTGCTTAGCTGGCAAGCGTGGCGAGACGACGGGCCCAAACCCGCATCGCCGCTCATCATTCGTCTGCAGGCGCTGCATGTTGCTGCGTGGAAATGCGCGATCGAGGCGCAGCTCGTTGCCGAGCCGCCCGCCGCAAACAGCATCCAGCCCGCGCCCGCACAGCGCCCGGCACCTGCCGTTGCGCCCGAACGTTTGCCGCGCCGCTACTCGCCCACCGCCTATCAAACCCTGATCGACTGCCCTTACCGGTTTTTTGTGCGCAGCGTGCTGGGCCTGGACACGCTGGATGAAGCCGACGATATGCTCGACAAAAGCGATTACGGCAACGCCTTGCACCGTATCCTGAAGCGTTTTCACGATGCCAGTCCACCGCTCGAACATGCCGCCGCGCTCGCCTTGTTGCAGCAATTATCTGAAGCTGAGTTCGCTGAATTCCCGGCTTTCAACGCCATGGCCTGGCGCATTCAATGGGCGCGCATCCAACCCGTCTACATCGACGCATGGCTCGCGCAAGTCGCAGCAGGCTGGCACTTCCAGTCGGGCGAAACAGTACGTGAGCTCACGCTCGACTTGCCAACGCTGGGCGCCATCAGCCTGCACGGACGCATCGATCGCATCGATCAAAAAAACGATCACCTGCAAGTGATCGACTACAAAACCAGCAATACAAACATCCTGAAGAAGAAGCGCGATGCTCCGGAAGAAAACGTCCAATTGCCTTTTTACGCCTACCTGTGCGATGCCGCCGCAGCCTATCTGCCCATCAACGATGCCGCCATTGCGCCTTTGTTTCTGCAGGGGGAAAAACCGGTCGAAGCGATCACCTTGCGTCTGCTTATGCTGCTTGAGTCCATCGCACAGGGCGCGGGTTTGCCCGCACACGGCGTCGATGCAATCTGCCAGCATTGCGATGCGCGCGGCTTGTGCCGAAAGGGGATGTGGGCGGCATAATTCCGCACGGAGATGCGGGTGAAATGAAGCCGGCGGCACGCGCGACTCTGCTAGAATCCAGACCGATTGATCTGCAACGAAACACGCGAAACAAGCAATTGAAACTGCCACAATAATCAAAGGGAGCTGTAATGAGCACTGAAGGCAAAAAACCAGGCGAACGCCGCTTGCAGATACTGCAAACCCTCGCCGCCATGCTGGAAGAACCTCAGGCAGAAAAAATCACCACCGCCTCGCTCGCTGCCCGCATCGGCGTGTCCGAAGCCGCGCTCTACCGGCACTTTGCAAGCAAGGCCCAGATGTACGAAGGCCTGATCGAGTTCATCGAACAGACCCTGTTCGGACTGATCGCGCGCATCACCACCGACACCCCGCAGGCCGCCTCCCAAGCCGAAGCCATCGTGGCCCTGCTGCTGAATTTTGCCTACAAAAACCAGGGCATGACCCGCGTCCTGATCGGCGACGCACTAGTCAACGAAAACGAACGCCTGCAAAAACGCATCAACCAGTTGCACGACCGCATCGAAGCCCAATTGCGCCAGTGCCTGCGTTTCAGCTTTGAAAAACAGCCGGAGTTAGCCGCGCCCTTAGCTAATTTGATGCTCTGTTTTGTGGTGGGCCGCTGGCATCAGTTTGCCAAGAGCGGTTTTAGCCGTTCGCCTAATGCGGATGTGGAAATGTTGTTGGGTTTGTTGGTGCAGGAAAAGGTGGCGCAGGCGTGCTGAGATGTTTTGCTGGGCAACGGGGAACACACTGAGGTTCGCTGGCCGGGGGTTGCCCGGCGGCAAGTCACTTTCTTTTGCTTCGCCGCCACCTTGGTGGGTGAACATGCCAAGGCATGTTCACCCACGTAACCAAAGAAAAGGCGACCCACCATCCCCGAAGTCTGGGCCTGCCGGACGGGCGTCGAAAAACTCGCCCCGCTTTGATGTTTTGATTTTTGTTTCTTGTGAGCGGCGCTCAAACACCTTCGCCGCTGATCCGCCCGGCAGACTCAGGCTTCGGCAAGGCTGAAGGGGAGAAAGTCAAAAGCAAGGGCGGTGGTAATTGGGCGGTGTGCGGTTACTGTTTGGACTTCATACATCCGGCGCAATAACGATTGCGTCCTACGAGGGCTGTACGAAGAAGTGCATCCAATGAAACAATACGGCTCCCCCGCGTAGACCCCATTCAGACATCATTTCGACGCTTGAATCACGCCAGAATGACGCTGTCGCTATAAAGCTTGAGCGTGGCATCGTGGGTCAATAGTCTGAGGGGTTCAGCCAGTGCTTGCGCGATCAACAGGCGGTCAACAGGCGATCAAACGGATCTGCGTGGTGCGGCGGCAGGGTTTCGAGCAGAGCGATATGGGCATTGACAATGGGGAGTTCGATATAGCCCGCTGCCCGGAAGTGAGCTGCTGCCTGCGTGCCGAACACCGGCATATCGCCCTTGCCCAGCATGTGCTTGATGGTGATTTCCCACACCGAATCGGTACTGATGTGAATGCTGTTCACAGGGTCGAGAATCAGGCTGCGGGCAGGAGCCGCCAGTTGCGGCGAGTCGGTGATCGCCCAGAGCGCAACGTGGGTATCGAGCAGCAGGCGCACGTCAGGTGCCGTTCATCAAATTGATGAATATCTGCGTTATGCGTATCAATGCTGTCTGGCACGTCGAACAGGCCGCTTGCAATACCGATGCGTTTAGCCGTGTCGGCTTGGGGGATGGGCACGAGGCGAGCGACGGGCTGACCGTGACGGGCAATGATGATTTCCGTTTCCGCCCCGCTGACGATTTGCTCGATCAAACCGGATAAATGGGTTTTGGCATTAAGATAAATGGGTTTTGGCATTAAAGAGGCTGACGGTTTGCATGTGCGTCTCCATAATTTGGTTAAACTCGTATAACCAATAAATAGCCGGGGCAAACCGCTTACGGCGAAAACCTACACGTCAACATCCGTCTTGGGTACTGCTTGAACTTCCTGCCTAAGCTTCACTGCGCTCTGCAAAAACGCCTGCCGCGTCGTCGGCGTTTCCAGGCTGATGCGCCCCAATGGACCGGTGCGGTAATCGGTCAATAGCAGCATGGCGGCTTTTTCCCTGTCCAGTTCGCCGCCGCGCCCTTTCAGCAGGCAGCCGCGCCGTTTGGCAACGGCTTCGAGCACGCCGGTGGCATCCAGCCCGTCTACCGAAAACCCGTAACGCGCAGTCAGTTGCGCAGGATAGCGTTCGAGCAGAATGGCGGCGAGGAAGATCGCGACCTCTTCGTCGATGACTGCATTGCGGCCAATAGCGTGACTGGCGGCGAGCATGTAGCCGTCTGAGTCGTGCTCGATTTTTGGCCACATCAATCCCGGCGTATCGACAAACGACAGGCGCGGGCTGAGGTTGATGCGCTGCTGCGATTTGGTGACGGCGGGCTCGTCACCGACGGCGGCAACTTTGCGTTTGACCAGCGCATTCATCAGGGTGGATTTTCCGACGTTGGGAATACCCATAATCATGATGCGCAGGGGCTTGAAGTTGTCGTCGCGATGCGGCGCGAGGCTTTGACACAGACCGGCGAGCTTGGCGACATCGGTCGCTTTCTTGGCCGAGATGGCGACCGCTTTGACGTTCTTCTGCCGGTTGTAAAACGCGAGCCATTCGCGCGTCACGCCGGGGTCGGCCAGGTCGGATTTATTCAGCAGCTTCAGACACGGGCGCTGGCGATGCACGCGCAGATCATGGATCAGCGGATTGCAGCTGGCTTCGGGCAAACGGGCATCCAGCACCTCGATCACGACATCAATTTGCGCCATGGTTTCACCCGCTTTTTTGCGCGCGGATGTCATGTGACCGGGGAACCACTGGATAGGCATAGGAGGGATCGTGCTGGATAGAATCCGGATTATCCCACGCAGCAAGTTAACGACGGCGCCAAGCCCAAAACAGCACCGTGATTTTTCGCTATACAATCGAGCCATCTCTGATCGAACCCTGTCTGATCAAACCATGACTGCCATAGATTGCCGCCTTTACAGCCGGGGCGTGTCCTCGGTCATTCCGCTCGACGATGTCAGCGAGCATATTGCCGATCCCGCTAATTTCATCTGGATCGAACTGAAGTCTCCGGATAGCCGGACCATTCACCATCTGGGCGAAGAGTTCGGCTTGCACGAGCTGGCGCTGGAAGACGCTATTTCGACCCATCAACGCCCCAAACTTGAGGAGTACGGCGACAAGCTGTTTATCGCGACGCGCACGGTGCAACTGTGGGAGGAGCGGGTCGAGATGGGCGAGACCCATCTGTTTGCGGGCACCAACTTTATCATCGCCATTCGCCACGGCGCCGGCAGCGGCTATCAGCGCGTCACCGAACGCCTCAACATTTTGCGTAACGGCATCAAACCGGGCGCGCCTTATGCGCTGTATCTGGCGCTGGATCTGATTATTGACCATTTCCGGCCCGTAATCGAGGACATGCAGGGGCGCTTTCAAACGCTGGAAAGCCTGTTGATTGGCGGCACCGACCTCGGACGTGAAAATCTGGAACGGCTGTACGCGCTCAAACACGAATTGACCGTGTTGCGCGACGCGACCGAACCGATGGAAGAAATCATCCAGAATCTGATTCGCATGCATCCCGAGTTTGCGACCAAAGAATTAAAAGCGTATTACCGCGACGTGTATGACCATGCGTTGCGGGTCTCCGCCGCCATCAATCACCTGCGCAATTCCGCATCGGACGCGATGCAGTTTCACCTGGCGCTGCTGTCGCTGAAACAAAGCGAATCGGTGCAAAAGCTGGCAGGCTGGGGCGCATTGCTGGCCTTGCCCACCGTAGTGTTCAGCCTGTACGGCATGAACTTCGCGTGGATGCCCGAACTAAAATGGCCGTGGGCCTATCCCGCAGTGCTGGCGCTGACCGCGCTGGGCGCAGCGGGCTTGTATCGTCGCTTGAAAAAACGGGGCTGGATATGAAAGAAACCAATACGCTTGAGCGTGTTCGCATCGGCCTGGTGTCGATCAGTGACCGCGCCAGCAGCGGCGTGTATGAAGACAAGGGTTTGCCTGCATTAGAGGAGTGGTTTGGCGAGACGATGGCCAATCCTGCGGAATTTGTCACCCGGCTGATTCCCGATGAACAGGCGCTGATCGAAGCCACGCTGATCGAACTGGCCGACACAGAACACTGCTCGCTCATCCTCACCACCGGCGGCACCGGCCCCGCGCTGCGCGATGTCACGCCGGAAGCGACGCTGGCTGTGGCGCACAAGCTGCTGCCGGGGTTTGGCGAAGCGATGCGCGCGGCGAGTCTGAAATATGTTCCCACCGCGATCCTGTCGCGGCAAATCGGCGTGACGCGCGGCATCAGCCTGATTCTGAATCTGCCGGGTCAACCCAAAGCGATCAAGGAAACGCTGGACGGTATTTTTGCCGCCGTGCCTTACTGCATCGATCTGATCGGCGGCGCTTACATTGAAACCCGATTCGGCACGGTTGATGTGTTCCGCCCAAAATCCGCATTGAGGAAAACACCATGAGCGCTATTCTGGATGCCCTTTCACGCGCGCTGCGCGATCTGCTCAGCCTGCGCGTTCTGTGGGTGGCGATCTGGCCGATGCTGGTCGCAGGTCTGCTATGGCTGGTGCTGGGCGTGGCATTCTGGGCGACGTTTTCTGGCTGGATCGTGCAAGGGATGGGCGCGCTCGGTGCCCAACATTGGCTGGATCAACTCGAGCCGGTATGGGTTGCCAACGGCATCCAGGCGCTGCTGCACATCATGCTGTTTGTGCCGCTGGTGTATCTGACCGCGCTCGTCATCACCGCACTGTTCGGTATGAGCACACTGATCCGGCTGGTAGCGGAGCGCGATTACCCCACACTCAAACGCGAGACGGGCGGCAGCCTCATCGGCGCCCTGTGGAACGCGCTCGTCGCGGTGGGGCTGTTCATTGTTTTGTGGGGCATCACGCTGCCGCTGTGGCTGATTGGCATCGGGGTCGTCGTGCCTTTCATCGCCGCCGCCTATCTGAACCAGCGCCTGTTCCGTTATGACGCGCTCGCCGAACACGCCAGCGCAGACGAAATGGCGACCCTGTTCGAAAATGATCGTGCCGGCTGGTGGGGGCTGGGGCTGCTCACCGGACTGGTGCATTTTGTCCCGGTGCTTAACCTGTTCGGTCCGGTGCTCGCTGCGCTGGCCTTCATCCACTTTGGCCTGGCGCGCCTCAAGGCTTTGCGTGCGCAGAGCCTTACTCAAAGCCCTGCCGAAATCCTTCATCCACATTGATCTCGTGCGCGGTCATCGCACCGATCACACATTGCGCCAGACTGTCCGGCATCACAGCCCGGCCATTGGCTGCAAGCAAACGTCCCGCCATGATCTCGGCCTGATGGCGGCGCACTGACTGCGGCAATTCCGCATCGGCATAGCCCTGTGGATACACGGGCTTGCCTTCGGCATCGTATTTATCAGTCGCGCCCAGGGTATGCAACAACTCGTGGGCGATGACGATATTATTTTGCTGCGCCTGACGCGGGTCGGCAAACGCATGAACGACACCGATCAGGCCTTTTTGCAGCCCCAGAGAATGCGCCAGCGCCGTGCCATCCTGCGGCGCGTGATACAGCACAAACAGTTTCACCCGACCCAGTTGCGGCAACCACTGCCCCGATTGGCGATACACCCACCATCGCAGATTCAGACTCCACCCCATGGTTTTCAACACGCTACCGTCACGCGGCGGCGCAGGCGGAAGTGCAGCAAGCGGCGCGGCCAGCGTCACACGCATGGCGGACGTTTGGCGCACGCCGTAACGCGCTGTTTCACGCGTCAGAAAAGTACCGATCTCGGCAAAATCGTCGGCTTTCAGCGCGCCTATCGCCTCGTCCGAAGCGATCGAGCCGTCGCCATTGATGGGCGTGATCACAACGTCCAGCGGCACCCGCCAGGCGCGCACCATGGTCTGCTCCATCCAGGTCAAGCCAAGCGCTGCGGCCAGTACGCCGAGCAATAACAGAATACGGATACGGCGAAATGACATGGCAGAACTCACGGGAAGCAACTCACCCGTTATCGGCAAGCCTGGCCGCGCCTTGAACCAGGAAACCTGGCAGCCGCGCTATTTTGCAGGTACCAAGGCCGAATCAGCCGGGGACACAGCGGATACTGATGACACCTTCCCCACACCCAAACTCAATTTGCTGCCGACCTGTTTATCTTTGGCTTCGTGTTTGACTGGCGCTGCCACGCTGAGGCGTCCGCCGTCCAGACCCTCTTTGACCAGGACTTCGCGCATGATCTGGCCGCGCGCCTGCGCCAGTTTCACGAGTTCTGCATCGGTGATCTGAGTCTTCTTCGTCAACCGCTCCAGCAACTCGGTATGCAAGGCGGAGACCGGGCCGGTATCGCGTAACTTGAACTTGCGGCCAAGCCGCTCGACCAGTTCGCTGTCCACAATGGCAGCCACGCCGCTTTTGTCCCGGTAGCGGGTGCGCAATTTCTGGTAATCGTCTTTGCCAAAGCGCTCGGCGTAGAGATCTTCGAGCAGGGTCTGCACCTTGAAATTGTTCACGTCCACGGAACCCGGTTCTTCCTGCGGCGCGAGTTTGAGGCCGGTGCCGACCGCCACTTCGCGGCGCATGCTCTGCTCCTGCAGCGCCCGCCGATCCGATTCCGGATCGTAACCCGGCTCGATGGCGAGCGTCAGCGCCGGACGCCTGGCCATGGCCTGGCTCAGGGTTTTGAGTTTTTCCTGCTCGGGCGGCAACAGTTTATTGCTGCCCGGATCGAAGGTAACCGCTTCCATTTTTTCCGCGCTGACACCCAGCAATTTTCCCAGCACGCGGAACGGTGCCGTCACTAGTTTGGCCAGCACGTTGACCACCGCTTTCCAGATGATTTTGCCGTAGCTGAATTGGGGGTCGTCGAGGCTGCCCGACACCGGCAGATCGAGATCGATGATGCCGTCGCTGTCCTCCAGCAGGGCAATAGCCAGATCAAGCGGCAAACTCATTGCGGTGGGGCTGTCCACGCGCTCGCCCAGCCTCATTTTATTGATGATGAATTTATTGTCCCCGGCCAGCTGGCGGTTCTTGATCTTGTATTCCAGATCAACGGAGAGTTTTCCCGAGTCAATTTTGCGCCCCGCAAACTTGCCAGAATACGGCGTCATGTTCACCATTTCCAGATTGCGGAAAGTGAGCTTCAAGTCGGTGAAGTCGGTGGCCTTGAACGGCTGAATCGAGCCGCGCACGCGCGCCGATCCAAACTCGTCTACCTTGCCGTCAAGCTCCACCTGCGCCACGCTTGCCGGATTATTCGACAGCCCCGTGACCACGCCCGACAAGGAATGCATGCGCGTGCCGAACTGCGGCGTGAGCGACAAGTCGGCGAACTCGGCGTTAGCGTCGGCTATCCGCAGGCGCTCGATGCCAAACGCAAAATCAGGTTTCTCATCGCTCGTTTGAGAAGCGGCTTTCGGGCTGTTTTCCGTCGCGGGGGACGGCGCATTTGCGGGCGTTGCCACCGCCACATCGGGCGCGCGGTCGTTTGCCACGGGTGCAGGCGTGCTGCTGCGCAGAATGCGGCGCAGATTGATTGTGTGATCTTCAAAAATAATGACTTTGCCAAACGGCTTGAGCGCTGCCAGTTCATTCATCTGCACGCGCAGCGGCGCAAGATTCACCACCAGGCTGTCGGACGCGAGCCGCTCCCAGCCAAGAAAGGCTTGATGGGTGTCTTCCTCGGTAATCGACAGGCTATTCACCGCAAACCCGCCGTCGTAAGTCAGATTAAATCCCGCACGGGCCGGGGCAAAACCCAGTTTGCCCGCACTCGCGACAACGCCCGATTGCAGATCAAGCCGAGCCGCTTGACTCACATAGGGCGCGAATGGTTTGAGCGACAGCGCTGCCAGCTTCAGTTTCAACTGACCGCTGGATTTGCCGAGCGTAATCGTCCCGCTCGCAGAAAAACTGCCGCCCTGCTTGATCGACAACGCCGCTTCAATCGGCACGGGGCGGTTGAGATCCAGACTCAGGTTCTGCATCTGCGCATGGCCATTGACAATGTCGAGCCTGACCGGCTTGGCCAGGGAATCATCGCTGATGGCTAACTGCACGCCGTCCACGCTGAGCTTGCCCAGTGCGAGATCGAGCGCGGGCGCGCCCGGCTCTTTCGATGTGTCCGCCCCACCGCCGGGGTGTCTCGCCATAATCGCATGCCAGTTCACGCGTTTTTCCTTATCCAGCGTGACGGCGATTTTGATGCCCGACAAGGCGAGCGCATTGATGCTCATTTTTTGGGCAGCCACGTCAAAGTTCGCATTCACCAATTGCACGCGATCAAGTTGTGCCACACCCTCGGTGCCGGAAAACAGTTTCAACGGACCGAGTGTTGCCGCTACCTGGCCGACCTGGATGGCGGTGGTCTCGCCCACCCTGCCCGATACTTTCGCTTCAAGATTAAATCCCGCAGCCTCCACCCCGAGTGGCCGAACAAAGCCCTGATCGGTGAACCGTGCCGACCAGTCATGCACGCGAACTTGTTGCACATCGATGTTCCAGTATGGCGCGGCGGCCTGGGCTGCACCCGGCCTGGCGGCGGGCGATGCGCTGGCGGGCGGCCGGCTGGCAAACAGCGTTTGCCAATCGAGCACGCCGTTGATGGCGCGAGTGGCCGCCAGCTTGCCTCCGGAAAAACTCAGCGCCGCGACTTTGACGCTGTGTGTGGCCAGATCAAAATTGGCGTTGTCGATTTTTGCCTCGGCGAGTTCAAACACCGGCACGCCGCCGCGAGATGCCAGCGCCAGATTCTGCGCAATCAGATTCGCACCGTTGACCTGTAGCCAGGGTTTGTCATGCACCAGCGCAAAACGATAGCGCGCGCCCGCCGCCAGCGTGCCGGAGGGCACCACATAATTGCGCGGGGTTTTGACGGCCTTCAGCAGATTGGGCAAGCTCAGATTTTCCAGCGCGATTTCGCCATCGGATTTGACCGGATTGACCGAAACATCGCCGCGCCATTTCAGCGTGCCGCCCTGCTCCGGCAATTTGGCGGCGATCAGATAATGGCCATGACCTTCCGGCAAGGTGGAGAGTCCATCCAGCTCGATGCCGAGCGGTTGCAGGCTGAGTTTAAATGGCTCGCCCGCGCGATTCGCGTCCGTGTACGCGATGTCGCCCTGGGCAATCTTGATGTGCCCGATCAACACGCGCGGCAGCGTATCTTTGGGCGGCGTTTTATCCTCGTTCAGTTTGTCGATCAGGCTCGCCCAGTTGAGCTTGCCATCGCGTCCCACCACAAAATTGGCGCGCGGCGCGCTGAGCTGAATGTCCTGAATGCGCCATGCCCAGCGGAATAAACCGCTTACATCCAGATTGAGATAGAGCCGGTCAAAACTTGCCAGCGGCTTGCCGTTTAGCTCGGCCAGCTTCAGGCCTTGCACCGTTGCTTCCAGACTCAGCGGATTGAAATCCACCTTTTGCACTGAAAGCTGGCTGGCAAGTTTCTTCTCGCCTATCCACGGCAGCAGTTTTTTTGCCAGCGGATCAACCAGAAAAAAACCAAACACCAGATACAGGGCAAACAGTCCCGCCGCGATCACAAACGGCATGCTCACGGCCAATTTGACGATACGGCTCCACATGCGAATGCTCCCCGTTTAAAAAATTTTATCCGCGAAGTGCGCGGATCCATCACGTTACCTGCAGGATCTCGCGAATCACCCGAAACAATTCCTTAAAGGACTTGGGCGGTTTGTTCTTTGCCGTTTCGTCGTGCGCCGCACGGATGAGTTGGCGCAGGTGAGTGGCATCAGCGGTGGGGTGCGCATTCAGAAAAGCGGTCAGGGTATCGCCTTCGGCCAGGAGTTTGTCGCGCCAGCGCTCGGCTTGATGCAGCTTGGCCGTCTCCGCTGCGTTCACGCCATTGAAGGTGTCGAGCTGGGATTGGATCGGCGCAGGATCGATGCCGCGCATGAGCTTGCCGATGAACTGTTTTTGCCGCCGCAGCGCGCCGTTTTGCGTGATTTTGCGGCAAGCCGCAACCGCTGCGCGCAAATCGTCCGGCAGCGCCATGCGCTTGAATTGTGCAGCAGGCAACTCGACCAGCAGCGCGCCTAAATCCTGCAATGCTTCTACATCGCGCTTTTTCTGGCTACGGCTGGGGCCATCGTACTCTTCTTCGGGGGGTTGCTGGATTACTGTCCGGTACTCGCTCATAGGCTTGCTGGTATTATCAGTTTTGTTCGCATGCCGTCATTCTAGTTTTTATCCAGACAAAAAACACATGTCAAAATCCCAATCCAGCTATACCCGCGACCAGTTATCGGCGCTTGCGCGTATGGTTATTGATTACGCCGCCCAGTACGGCGCGACTGCCGCCGATACCGAAATCTCCGAAGGCTTCGGCCTGAGCGTCGCCGTGCGCAAAGGCGAAATCGAAACCATCGAATACAACAAGGATAAAGGTGCGGGGGTCTCCGTCTACATCGGCCAGCGACGCGGCCATGCCTCCACCTCGGATTTATCCGAAGCCGCGCTGAAAAGCTCGGTGGACAAAGCGCTGACGATTGCGCGCTTTACCGCCGAGGACGACTGCGCCGGTCTGCCCGACGCCGACCGTCTGGCGCAATCCGCGCCGGATCTGGATTTATATCACCCGTGGGACATCACGGTGGAAGAGGCCGCCGAGCGCGCCCGCGTCTGCGAAGCCGCAGCCTTGGCGGTAGATACCCGGCTGACCAACTCCGAAGGCGGCAACGTCAACACCCACGCCTCGCATTTTATTTATGCCAACAGCCTGGGCTTTTGCAATGGCTACGCCAGTTCGCGCCATGGGCTCTCGGTCGCGGTGATCGGCGAAGACAGCAGCGGCATGCAGCGCGATTACTGGTACAGCACTGCGCGCAACGCGAATGATCTCGACGCTGCCGACGCGGTCGGGCGCATCGCGGGCGAGCGCACCGT
>JAYVLR010000125.1:0-5150 GCA_043759395.1 Thiobacillaceae bacterium | reverse complement strand
CCAACCCGCGCTTGAAGCCATCGAAAACGATATTCGCCATGGCAGAGGCGTTACCTCGGCAGGCCATAGTCCCCGCACACCGCATTTGGTTCAGGTCGTTTACGACTCGGATACCACCCGCATGGCCGCGATTGTGGAGGATGTCCGGCAGCACGGCTTGCATGCGCAGGCCGTCGGGATGTAGGGAACCCCGGAACAAGCTGTCATTGCGCCCTTGTGCGCAATGACAGCATTCGGGACTTTTCAGTGATTCCATCAGGAGCCAAATCATGCCGCCTGTTCTCGCTTCCATTACGCCTAACAACGTACTCCCCCTAACGCCCGCCGCGCAGGACGAGTGGTTTGAACGCAAATTCGCCGAAAGCATGACGCGCTTGCAAGCCGCAAAAACGCCCACACTGTCCATCATGGTTACCAAAGGCACGCTTGACTGGGCATATCCGCCCTTTATCATCGCCGCAACTGCCGCAGCCATGGGCTGGGAGGTGACGATGTTCTTCACTTTTTACGGGCTTTGTTTACTGAAAAAAGACCTCAAGCTGCATATCAGCCCGCTTGGCAACCCGGCGATGCCGATGAAAATGCCGTTCGGTCCCAAGTGGTTCCAGCATATCGAATGGAACATGCCCAACCTGCTGATGGCAGGTATTCCCGGCTTTGAATCCGCCGCCACCGGGCTGATGCAGCAAACCCTGAAAAACCACGGCGTTGCGCCCATCGCCGAACTGCGCGATGCCTGCGTTGAAGAAGGCGTCAAGCTGGTTGCCTGCCAGATGACGGTTGACCTGTTTGGCTGGGAGAAAGACGATTTTATCCCCGGCGTGACGGAATGGGCAGGCGCGGCGAGCTATCTGGGTTCGGCAAAAGGAGCGGATGTGACGCTGTTTGTTTGACGGCACAAATGTTGTTGATCGCTTCCGCAGGCTATTGACGGAGCTTCGGCTCCGTTTTTTATGCGATGGCTGGGCGCGCCTGCAATTTGCCGACGCGTGTCTACAATGTAGAAACATTGCTGGGTTTCCAGTATGCTGCCCGCTTCGATCAAACAAAGGAGGGAACCATGCGTGTCGTGGTGAAAAAGTGGGGTAATAGCGCGTCCGTTCGCATCCCCGCCGGGATTATGGAAGCCGCGCGTTTGGGCTTGGATGACCCGGTGGATATTCGTGAAGAGGGCGGCCGCATTGTGATTGAGCCGGTTCGCGCGAATGAATGCGATCTATCGCAACTGCTTGCAGGGATCACGCCGAAAAACTTGCATGACGAGGTTGATTTTGGCGCACTTGCAGGCAACGAACGCCTGTAATGGTGCGCCGTTATGTGCCCGAGGCGGGCGACATAGTCTGGTTGCAGTTCGACCCACAGGCAGGGCATGAGCAGGCCGGGCATCGACCGGCGGTTGTGGTCAGCCCTTCTGTTTACAACGGCAAGACGGGGTTGATGTTGTGCTGTCCGATGACGACGCAGATCAAGGGCTATCCGTTCGAGGTGTTGATTACAGGTGACCGCCCCAGCGTGGCGCTGTCAGATCAGATCAAAAGCCTCGATTGGGTGGCGCGCAAGGCCAGCCGAAAAGGCCAGGTGTCCGCTGACGAATTGACCCGGATACGAGGAAAAGCCGCCGCCCTGATCGGCGGATGAAAACTGGCTTGGTTGCCGAGCTGTGAACTATTTAATTGCCGTGCCTATAAAGCAGGGAAGATTGACCTGTACGGTTATTGTGCATACAATAAATAAAATGGAAATCAGCTTCGACTCCACGAAAAATGCCCGCAACCAGCGCGAACGCGGATTGTCTTTCGAGAGGGTGGCGGAAGTGGATTTCAATACCGCGCTGGTGTTCCCCGACACCCGAAAGGAATATGGCGAAATTCGCTACATTGCGCTGTGCTATCTGGATGGGCGGCTGCATGTATTGTGTTTCACCGAGACTGAATTGGGTATCCGGGTGATCAGTTTTCGTAAGGCGAACGAGAGGGAGGCGAAAAGACATGGCAAACCGCAAACCATTGACTGATGCGGACGGCGAAGTCCGCGAACTGACTGCCGAGGACTTGGCGCAATTCAAGCCCGCAGTCGAAGCGCTGCCCTTGTCGCTGCTGAAAAAGCTGGGTGTGCGTGGACGCCCCAAGGCAGCAGTCACCAAGGAACGTATCACCATCCGCTTGTCGCGCGAGGTGACCGAAACTTTTCGCGCGACCGGTGATGGCTGGCAGACACGTATGGATGAAGCCTTGCGGGAATACATCCGGGAACACCGCCTGGGTTGATTCATGATGATGCGGCGCTGTTGCTGCCATTGGCGGACACGTTTTATTCTTGACTAATTTACTCGGGTATTAGTATCCTGTGCGCCTAGATTTCTGGAGTTTGCTATGAATACCCCGACCCTTCCCTCCGATCCCAAGTTGCTGATGCGCTCGATTATTCAGCGCATTGCTACCGGACCCGATCTGTCCAAGGACATCAGCCGACTCGAGGCGCATCTGGGCACCAAGGCGATTATCGATAATCACATCGACCCGATTCAGATCGGCATTTTCTTCATCGCGCTGCGCATGAAACGCGAAACGCTGGACGAAAATCGCGGCGCGTTGGACGCGGTACTGGAAACCACCCAGCGCGTCACCGCCCCGGTGGATGAGGTGGTCGATATCGGCGACCCGTACGACGGCTACACGCGCTGTCTGCCCGCCGCGCCATTTCTCGGTCCCTTGCTGGCCGAGCTGGGGGTGCATGTGGTCAGCCACGGCCTCGACAAAGTCGGTCCCAAATATGGCGTCACGGTGCGCCATGTGCTGGCCGCTGCGGGCGTGCCAGTGGACTTGTCGCCCGCCGACGCTGCTGGGCGTTTGGGAGACCCAAGCCTGGGCTGGACGTATATCGATCAGGCGCAATCCAACCCCCGCCTGCACAATTTGGTTGCGCTGCGCTCGCAAATCGTCAAGCGCCCGGTCTTGACCACGGTGGAGGTGTTGTCCAAACCCATCGCCGGGCAGAAGCTCACCCACTTCGTTACCGGCTATGTGCACAAGCCCTACCCGCCGATTTATGCCGATCTCGCACGCGTTGCCGGGTTCGATAGCGCCTGCATCATCCGTGGTGTTGAAGGCGGCGTAATTCCCAGCCTGCGTCAGACCGGCAAATATTTTTATTATCACGACAAAGGCGCCGAGCTTGAGGCCACCATCGACCCCATCGCCATGGGGATCGAACAAGCCTCACGCGCGGTGCCGCTGCCCGGCAGTGTCGCGGCAGCCGAAGGTGAAGACGAAATCGTCGCCGCCATCGACATCGGGGCTACCGCCCGCGCCGCAGCCGAAGCAGGAATACTGGCACTCCAAGGGACTAAAGGCGCGACCTATGATTCGCTGGTGCTGGCGGGTTCCATCGTGTTGCACCACGTCGGCAAAGCCAGCAGCATCGCCGACGCGGCAATGCAACTCCGCGCGGTGCTCGATTCGGGCAAAGCTGCGGCACGGGTGCGCTGATGGGCGGCTTTGTGGCCATTGCGGCCGAGGACGAACTCAAACCGGCGCAGATGAAACGCATCGTCGTGGACGGCAAACGGCTATTGCTGTGCAACGCCAGCGGCACACATTACGTCGTAGACGAAATGTGCAGCCACGAAGATTATTCGCTGTATCTGGGCTGCATCAAGGACGGCAAAATCAAGTGCTCATTGCACGGCAGCTACTTCGATCTGGTCACCGGACAACCCACCTGCGACCCGGCCGATGAACCGATTCAGACGTATCCGGTGAAAGTTGAAGCTGGGCAAATTTGGGTGGAAGTTTAGCTAAACCCTTTGTTGATCCGGTCATTACAAGATTTTTTTCCGCATAGCCAATGGTGTAGATTGGGGATCAAAAGCCTGAGTCCAAACAAGCCAAAAATAACAAAAACTATTAAGCGAAAGCCTTGGCGGCTAAAAGTCGAAATGCTTGGGTGACTTTTATATAAATCGCATAAGGAAAGAACATGATCAAAGCTACCGCCACGATCTAGGCAATTGTCGATAGCCACTAAATCGCGAATTACAGGATAGAGAAACCATATTGCGAAAACCACACATATGAAGCCCGTGACGGCTCCTAGCAGTGAAGTCGGAAAAGTTGAGAACTTTGATATTTGAAATGCGTTAATAAAAAAAGCTATTGAAGCAACTAGGCTAACAAGGAAAACCGAGCCCCAAATGTTGGCGTTTAAAAGCGCGCGAACACCTACAAATAACGAAGCGGCCTGCAATACTCCCATAAGGCCGTAAAGGGCTACGAGCAATAGCAATCCACCCAAAACAAGAAATATCTTTGCCCTTGTAGTCATCATATGTGGGTGCCCACTCTCATTGTTTAAGCCGCTTGTGTGGCAGCAATCCGCGAATCGCCTGTTCAATCTCCGGATGGTCAAATTCGCGTCCGCCCATCGCGCGATAAACCACTCGGCCTTGCTGGTTTACGATAAAGCTGGCGGGTAGGCCTAGCACGCCCCACGCGTTGGCGACTTTGCTGTTGCGGTCGAACAGGATCGGAAAAGTCGGCGACGGATCCAGTTGCCCGGTGAACACGAACACCTGCTCCGGATCTTCCTGCTGGTTGATCGCCAGAATCACAAACGGCTGGCCCTTCAGTCGCTGCGACAAACGCTCCATCGAAGGCATTTCGCGGCGGCAGGGCGGGCACCAAGTGGCCCAGAAATTCACCAGCACTACCTTGCCGCGCAAATCGGACAGCCGCTGTGGCTTACCGTCCAAATCGGGCAACGTGAAATTTTTTGCGGCTTTCGCGGGCTTGAGGGTGGTGAGCGTATGGCTCATCTCGGGCAGCGGTGGCGCCGCGAACACCGGCGCGGCCACGCACAAGGCCGCCCACAGCAGCAGACTAAGGCGTCGCAACTGACGGCTGTGCGGGCGCGCAAACAAGATTTTTGAGCGTGCCGGTGTAGCGTTTGCCATGGTGTCTCCACGAATAAATCAGATCAAAATGCGAATCAGGCGGCAGGCGCACTGTGGTAAAACCTTGCGCCCAGTCGCCTGTGTCAAACGTCATCGCGGCGGGCAATATCGACCAGCCAAAATCCGAGCCCTGTTTTTTCCATTCGGCTAGCCACTGGGTTTTGGTTTTAAGCGGATGCTTTTTGCCGTCGGCGGTGAC
>JAYVLR010000124.1:0-4277 GCA_043759395.1 Thiobacillaceae bacterium | reverse complement strand
GGGCCAAACGCGGAAAGATGAGGCTCATGACGACACCTCGCTTTCCGGCTCATCCAACACCGTAGCCCCGTCGATTTTTCCCTGCAGAGCCATGATTTGTGGGATGCCGAAATCGCTTTCTGTGTAAGCAATTTCGCTGCCACCGTAGCGGTACGACTCATCCGCCCACCTGTGTGCTTCTCGCTTTTCTGCAAGTAGCAAATCCAGCCCCTGGACAATCAGGTTCACCTCAGACTCCGAGAATTCTTCTCTCATCATGATGACCCCCTTTAGATAATGCCCAGAAGGCTGAGCCAGCTATCTGGGTGGTCGGGCTCGACACAATCCCCTTCCGGGGTTTCACATACCGAGTCGAGCACCCACTCCTCGATTTCGGACATTGACGGCACCTGATGGGTCTGTCCGCGCCACTGAATCGTTTTTGGAAATACCATTGCTGCTCTCCTAAATAAAAACGCGGAGGCAGCCATCCCCTTGCGGGATGGTTGCACCCCGCTGGGTTGATGAATTGAATCCCGGCCTCCATGCCCTTGTGGGGACATCGAGGCGTTCCGGTCTCAGGGACTGACCGGACTCAAACGGCGATGCGTGACGCGCATCGGTCGAGCTGTAACTGACAGCCAGCAGTGAAACACTTCAAAGGCCTGGAGCCTTTCTCCAACACGCCGGCATCAGCACGCGCGTTCGAGAAAAGCCCCCACGTGGGGGAGCTTCCTAATCATCTACAAATTACTGGTTGCAAATCACCGCAAGATAGTTATCAAGGGCTTTCGCGCCCTCAAGGCGGGTTCGGAATGCCCCGACCCTTGAACCATCCACCCACTCTGCTTCCCATTGCCCTGGACGCCCGCTCAGCATGCCAATTCGCCCTGGGCATGGGATGCCGTCCACCAGAAGGCGAACTTCGTACATTCCTGCCTCACGGCGAGTGATCCGATAGGTGCTAATAGCCATACTTACCTCCAATAAATCGCGGAGGCAGCCATCCCCTTTCGGGGTGGTTACACCCCGCTGGGTTGATAAATCGCTGACGCTATGCAGCCATGGCGTTGGCGCTTCGAGCTTGTTCGAGATAAGCATCTTCCTCGCCATTCAGGCCGATCATGCCTGCCTGAACCATTCTCGACACGTCGTTCGAAAATGATTCGGTCAACATGACTTTGGCAGCCGTTACCTTTCCGATCGGTGGATGCTCGCTGTCTTCCAGAAATCTCACGCACTCGGCATGGGTTGCCCGTATGACTACGTCCCTCCAGCTATCGAGTAACGGAACAGGTGAGAGGGTCTTGTATAAAGACCATATCCCCTGCAGCAATCGAGGCCTTGCTTCCGGTGTGAATGACTCGTCCAGCATGAACCACGCGGTCTTGGTAGACCTGTCAGGCTTTAGCAGAGCTGCATCGTATATCCAAGTATGGACAAGGTTTCCAAAGAGGTTGTCCTTGGGCAATCGGCCGCTGAATTTAGTGAGCCGGTCAGGACTGCGTACATGGACTTGCTCGACTGAGCAGCCAGCGGCGTCATTGACTGGCGTGAGGCGGAAGCCAGACATGCCTCCGCAGCTTTCCTTCAGGGTGAATGCGGCGAAGATCTGCTGAATCGCAGTGTCCCGACCGTACAGGGAGAGGAACATCAACTCGCCCGATTCGTCCCGGATGCAAGCATCCGCATACAGGTCAGAGAGTTCCGATATTTTGTAAAGCATGGCGTGCTCCTGGAAAAAAAAGGGAGCACTTTCCCGGAGGGGAGTCGTGACTCCCCATGGGGTGGTTGAACTGCAATGGAATTCCAGGTCAGAAGACCCGCCGTTTTCAGGAACTGAACGGCATTAAACTGAACGGCATTAAAGAGCGATGCATAACGCGCATCGGTCGAGCTGTAACTGACAGCCAGCAGGTGTAACTGTGTCAATTATGCGCGTTTCAAGAACCTTGACAAGGCCTGGATCAGCCAACCGAATCGCCAGCGCCTGCATCGATAATTTCCTCGATATATGCCGCCGCGCTGTGATTGTCTGCACACCGCAGACTGGCTGCCACGGTGATCCAGTCACTCCGAATCAACGACACATGGGTACATCCGGAAAAGTCCCTCAGTTTTCCTTGAAGAACGCCACCTTGCCCAGAGTCAATATCATCTGCGTAAAAGGACACCGCCTCTTCCAGGTCGTCGAGATGCAGGACATGGCGTTTCATTTCAATGGATAACAGGCTGTCTCCTTCTGCAATCATATGTTCAGCCCGCAAGGTTCTGGAACATGCTTCATCAAGAAGCCTGGCAATGAACCCGCTTTCTGATTCCAGTGGCGCGATGTCACCCGAAATACCGTACTTCGCCATCACCTTCCCGATCAGGTCCCAGTCAAGCTTATGCTGCGCCTCGCTTTCGCAAGCTTCCATCGCTTCGATCAGTGCGCTGACCTGCTGCGCCAATCTGGTCGTGTCGGCAATCAGCGGCAACAGCACAAGTACTTGCACCGCGTTGGCGTCAGTCAGTGCGCCCCGCAGATCATCGGCCGCAAAACGCAAACAGTCGTTTGTCTTGGTCAGTTGTTCGTTGATACATCTCATTGCTGCTCTCCTAAAAGAAAACGCGGAGGCAGCCGATTCCCTTGCGGGGTGGTTGCACCCCGCTGGGTTGAATTGAATTTAATCCCGGCCTCCGTGCCCTTGTGGGGACATCGAGGCGTTCCGGTCTCAGGGACTGACCGGACTCAAACGGCGATGCATGACGCGCATCGGTCGAGCTGTAACTGACAGCCAGCAGTGAAACACCGCAAAGGCCCGGAGCCTTTCTCCAACACGCCGGCCGCACCCGCGCGTTCGAGAAAAGCCCCCCCGAAGGGAGGGCAAAAACTAACCGCAAGCAATCAGTGCTGCATCGCTTTTTGGGCAACCGTTCGACCCTTCGATTGCCCAGCGCTTGAGCGCGCTTGCAATCAATGCGCCGATCGCCACGAACGGCCCATAGATCACCGACTGGCCAAGAACTTCATGAGCAGTTGTTTCGCAGAGCCCATCAATAAGACGCTCGGGGATTTGCTTTACCCGGGCGTGCTCCCCTGCGGTCAACTGACGGAGTAAGTCAGGGTTGCGCGGGTGGCGGATCTTCGGGTCGGTGCTTCTCACCTTGGCGTAACCCTTGGTGACTGTCCCGATCCTGGTAGAACCGCCATCGAAAACCTGCATCATGAATCCCTTGCCGGCCTCCTTGTCGCGTTCCTGCTTGGCTTTCAAACCCGGCATGGTCGACCATCTTGGGTCGTCGTCGTCAACCTCATCCAGCGCATCTCCAAGGGTGACCGGGATCCTTTCCGGCATCACCAGGTCGTTCATGGAAAAGGTCACCCCATTGGTCACGGCCACCATGCAGTAGCGCTTGCGATCCTCGACTGCATTGAAGGACTCGCCAGACAGCACCACTTCATGAACTGCGTAGCCAAGGTCTCGCAACTGCGATCGGATGATGGCGCCGCTGGCCGTATCCCGATACTGGGGCACGTTTTCCAGAACCACCACCAACGGGTTGACCGCCGCGACGATCGCCAGAAAGGCAACAGCCAGATGGCCTACCTCGGGATGATCCTCCGGCACGCCAAGCTTGCGCTTGGAGCGTCCGGAGAGGCTGGCGCCAGAACACGGGATCCCGGCTTCCAGAATGTCCACGCTTGGAAGCTTGGCCATGGCCCAACAATCAAAGGCCAATTCCTGCATGGGAGCCGCAATGCCTACGGTGTCGGATTCCCAGCAGTCATTGGCCTCCCTGGCATGATCGAGCAGCTCGGGTCTGATCTCGTTGGCAAAAACCAGCCTTGAATCCAGGCCTTCGCGGTATAGCCCAGCATGAATCGCATGGCACATAATGCCGCCGCCATGGGAAAGAGAACCAATTTCGAGCGGATCACCCTGCCCCATCCTGGCGACAGTTCGCTCAACCCTCTCCTGGCGACGCAGCTCGGAAGCAAGCGGAAGGATATGAATTTCCTCCGCCAGCATCACCACCCTAACCACGCTCATTCCATCGAACATCTCCAGCAGTTCCCTGCTGTTGATGTCGATGACCGGATACTCGCTTTCGCCTCGTCGTTTCCGTGATACCACACGAATGCCCTGATCGGATCGAATGAGCACCAGCCTCGCGTTGTCCAGCTTGATGTCGAATCGGGTACCGGGTATGAACCCCGCATGCCCCAGATTCGCACCCTGCAGCCAGACGCGCGGAGCGCCTCTGTTTACGCCGATTGAAGTGATCAGATAGTGCTTCATTCGCCTGCACCA
>JAYVLR010000123.1:0-10189 GCA_043759395.1 Thiobacillaceae bacterium | reverse complement strand
CGAGGCTGGCGCAAACGCAACATCCCGCTCGCATAAAGCATCCGTTTAGCGGCATGTTTTTACGATCTTCAAAAAAACACTCGCAAACAATCAAACCATTCTTTTTGACGGGTAAATGATGCGCCTGCTTCATTCTCTTTCCGCGTGGGGCACTCCGGCATTCCAGGACGTGTTCAAGCACGAAGTCGGACAGATCAATGCAACGCTTTTACCCTTGCAACAAGCCTTGTCGGTCAGCAGCCACGTTGCGGATAGCGGGTTTAGCGTCATGGCGCTCAGCGTGAGCGATGACGCTGGCTTTATTCGCGTCAAGGCCGGCATTTTTTACGCCGGCATCATCGCGGGGTGCAGTTGCGCGGATGATCCCACGCCCATCAGCGAGCAGCCCGAGTACTGCGAATTGCTGTTTGCAATCGACAAACAAACGGCTGAAGTGACCCTGTCGATTGCGGAAGAGCCGCAATAAGTATTACCGGACGAGAGACACCGCTTATAGCAAAAGCTACCCACACAGGCTACGGGCTTGAAACGAACGACCCTGGCGACGGATAATGGCGCATTCCGCATTCCCCGCGCCCTGACTCCTTTTGGAAACCTACTTCCTGATTCTCGTTTCAACGGTGTTCGTCAACAACATCGTCATGGCCAAAATACTTGGCCTGTGCCCGTTCATGGGTGTGTCCAGAAAACTGGAAGCAGCGATTGGCATGGGGCTGGCGACAGCTTTTGTGCTGACGCTGGCATCGGGCGCGAGTTATCTGGTGAATGAATACCTGCTCGGCACTGAATTGTTTTACCTGCGCACACTGTCTTTCATAGTGGTGATTGCAGGCATTGTGCAGTTCACCGAAATGTTCATTCATAAATCCAGCCCGGTGCTGTATCAGGTGCTGGGCATTTATCTGCCGCTGATTACCACCAATTGCGCGGTGCTGGGTATTCCACTGCTGAACGTGCAGGAACAACACGGCTTTGTCGAATCGCTGTTTTTTGGCGCGGGCGGCGCGATGGGTTTTACCCTGGTGCTGATTTTGTTTGCAGGCATCCGCGAACGTCTGGAAACCTGTGACGTACCTGCGCCGTTCAAGGGCACCAGCATTGCAATGGTGACGGCAGGATTGATGTCGCTGGCCTTCATGGGCTTTGCCGGCCTCGTCAAATAATGCTCGCAGCGATTGGAGTCATGATTGCCATTGCTGTCGTCGTCGGCGTGGTACTGGGATGGTCGGCGATCAGGCTCAAGGTCGAAGGCGATCCCCTGGCAGAAAAAATCGATGCCATTCTGCCGCAGACGCAATGCGGGCAATGCGGCTACCCGGGCTGCAAACCTTATGCTGCGGCGATTGCTGCGGGCGATGCCGACATCAACCAGTGCCCGCCGGGGGGCGAGGACGGGGTAAAAAAGCTCGCCGAACTGTTGGGCATCGAAGCCAAGCCGCTGGATGAAACGCACGGCACGCCCAAACCCAAATCCGTCGCCGTCATCGATGAACAAATTTGCATCGGCTGCACGCTGTGCATCCAGGCGTGTCCGGTAGATGCCATCGTCGGCGCAGCGAAACAAATGCACACCATCGTCGCCTCCGAATGCACCGGCTGTGAGCTGTGCTTGCCGCCCTGCCCGGTAGATTGCATCGCAATGGTGGCAATCGGGCAGGATCTTCCGCACTGGAAATGGCACTATCCCGTGATTGAACTGAAGCAGGTCGCATGAGCCGCGAATTGTTTCGCTTTAATGGCGGAGTGCATCCCCCTGACCACAAGGCCGAATCAAACACGCGGCCAATTCATCCGCCAGTACTGCCTGCGCGTCTGGTAATTCCCCTGCGTCAGCATATTGGCACGCCGGCCAAACCCATCGTGAGCGTCGGCGAGCGCGTACTTAAAGGCCAGATGATCGCCGCCGCCGAAGGCATGATCTCCGCTGCGGTTCATGCATCCAGTTCCGGTACGGTACACGCGATTGATTTGCAAACGGTGCCGCACGCGTCCGGCTTGCCGGATCTGTGCATCACCATCGAGACGGACGGCCTCGACCAATGGGTTGCGCGCACGCCGCTCGACTACCGCGCATTTGCGCCCAACGAAGTCCGTGCACGGCTGCGCGACCTGGGTCTGGTCGGTTTGGGGGGCGCGGTATTTCCGGGGGCGGTCAAACTCGATGCCGGAGCCGGTGGCACTTACCCCACACTGATTCTGAACGGCGCTGAATGCGAACCCTGGATCACCTGCGATGACGTATTGATGCGCCACCATGCGGCTGAAATCATGCAGGGTCTGAGTGTGATGCGCCATTTACTCGGCAGCACCAGCATACTGGTCGGGATTGAAGACAACAAACCCGAAGCGCTTGCCGCAATGCGTGACGCGGCCACAACGCTGGATGTTGCCGTTGAAGTCATCACGGTGCCCACGCGTTACCCCGGTGGCGGTGCCAAACAGTTGATCAAGACACTCACTGGCAAAGAAGTGCCCTCAGGCAAACTCTCCACTGATATTGGCGTCCAGGTATTCAACGTCGGCACTGCTTACGCCTTGTATCGTGCGATCTTTAACGGCGAACCCCTGATTTCGAGGGTGGTGACGGTAAGCGGCCATGTACAGCGCCCGCAAAATATGGAAGCCCTGATCGGCATACCGATGGCTGCGCTGATCCAGATAGCGGGTGAGCGCGATGGACGCACCGGCATTTTGATGGGCGGCCCGATGATGGGCGTGCCCATGCCGCGCGAGGATGTCCCTGTCGTCAAGGCCACCAACTGCGTGCTGGTCAAATCCGACGCACTTTTCCCCGCACTGCCGAGCGCGCTGCCCTGCATCCGCTGCACTCGCTGTGCCGACGCGTGCCCCGCTGACTTGCAGCCACAGGAACTTTTCCGCTTTGCCAAATCTGATGATTTTGGCCGGGCACAGGAATATCATTTGTTTGACTGCATCGAGTGCGGCTGCTGTAGCTACGTATGCCCAAGCCATATCCCGCTGGTCGATTTTTATCGCTACGCCAAGAGCGAAATCTGGGCACGCACAAAAGAGAAAATCGCCGCCGATCAGGCGCGCGAGCGACATGAATTCAGACTGTTTCGCCAAACACGCGAAAAAAATGAAAAAACTGACAAACTTGCGGCGCGCGCCCGAACTCAGCGCGCAGCATCGAACCCGCCAGATGAACTCGCCACCGCGTCCGCCGCCAGCGTCAATCCGGAAAACGATGCCAAAAAAGCCTTGGTCGCTGCCGCCATCGCACGCGCCCGAGCCAAAAAAGCCGACGCTGCACCGAAGAACACCGATAATCTCTCAGCGCATACGCAACAGGAAATCGCGGAAATCGAGGCGCGTCGGGCCACCATCCGTGCGGCAGCACACCAACCGCTGGAACAGGAAAAAAATCCTTAATGTCCTCCCCTTTTATTCTGGATCGCAACAGTGTCACCCAGGTCATGGCCTGGGTGCTGGCAGCGCTGCTGCCGGGCATTGTGGCCTATATGTGGCTGTTCGGATCCGGCATTCTGGTCACGCTCGTCATTGCAACCGTGACCGCGCTGGCCGCCGAGGCATCGATACTGAAAGCGCGCGGCTTTCCGGTCAAACCCTTTCTGCTGGATTTGAGCGCCATCGTCACTGCCTGGCTACTGGCTTTGTCCTTGCCTTCGCTCGCGCCGTGGTGGCTGGTGATCACCGGCACACTGTTCGCGATTGTGGTGGCCAAACATTTGTACGGCGGACTCGGGCAGAATATTTTTAATCCGGCGATGGTGGGCTACGCAGTGCTGATCGTATCGTTTCCGATACAGATGACACAGTGGGCCGGGCCGCTGGAGTTGACTCACGCTCATCTGGATTTTGCACACAGCGCCGCCATCATTTTTGGCACCGACACCCAACTCGACGGGATTGCAATGGCAACGCCGCTGGATGCCTTGCGCACGGGTCTGTTACAGCAGAATACGGTGGACGAAGTCATGGCCAGGCCGAGCTTCGGGCATTACGGCGGGGTCGGATTTGAATGGCTGGCTGGGTTTTTTATGCTGGGCGGTTTGCTGCTATGGGCGCTGCGCATTATCAGCTGGCATGTGCCGCTTGGGTTTCTGGCAGGCATCTGGCTGACCGCAGGATTTTTGCATTTCTTCGACCCGGGCCGGTATGGCGCGCCGTGGTTTCACCTGTTTGCACCGTCGGTCATGCTTGGCGCATTCTTCATCGCAACCGATCCGGTGTCCGGCGCTACCACCCCCAAAGGCAAAATCATCTTTGGCCTGGGCGCGGGGTTTCTGACCATTCTGATCCGGACCTGGGGCGGCTACCCGGATGGGGTCGCGTTTGCCATTTTGCTGATGAACGTGTGTGCGCCTCTGATTGATGCCACCACCCAGCCCAAGGTTTTTGGCGAAGCACCCAAAATCGCGAAATGAAAGCCGTATGATGAAAGTGGCGGGGCGAAATGCATTGCGCACAGGCGCGGTACTGCTGGTATTCGCCGTGGTTGGCACGGCGATACTCGCCGCGACCTTCGATGCTACCCGACCGGCAATCGAGCACAACGAGCAACAGGCGAAGCTGGCGCTCATCAGCCAGGTACTGCCCGCCACACTGCATGACAATGACTTGCTCAGCACCGTACAAAACCTGCCTGCCGACGATTTGCTTGGCACGCACGCCCCATCCAGCGCATGGATTGCACGCCGACGGGGCGAACCCACAGGCCTGGTACTCGAAGCCATTGCGCCTGACGGTTATAGTGGCGAAATCGCGCTCTTGATCGGCATCAATGCGCAGGGCTTCGTCACCGGCGTGCGGGTCACGGCGCACCACGAAACACCGGGGCTGGGTGATTACATCGAAATTGCAAAAAGTCGCTGGATCGACCAGTTTACGGGGAAGTCCCTTGCCAAGCCGCCCGAATCGCGGTGGAAAGCCCGGAAAGACGGCGGCGATTTTGATGCCCGGGCGGGTGCCACCATCACCCCGCGCGCGGTCATCAAGGCGGTTAAATCAGCACTCGACTATTTCTCCCGGCATCAGACTGCACTCCTTACGCCGAGCCGTTAAACATTAAAAACCATCAAGATCGCTTCAAAAGCCAGGCATTGCGTTAACCTGTCACGCATCAGGTACAGAAATTGCGTTTAATGCCGTTGTATACACTCAACTGAATCACGGACTCGTCATTGGCATGTTTAATTTAGCTGAAAATATCAAGACACGCTTGTCACGCTTGATGCCGCATGACAAGGGAAATGACCCTTTGACCAACCTTAAAACGGCAACGCTTTGGGTGGAAAGCCTGCCTGCGGGCGATGCGCTTAAATCGCAAAATGCGATTCTCATCGAAATCAAACATTTCAATGAAAATCTGACACAACCGACGAAGGAACGTCTGTCGGTATTGATGCTGCTGGACGAAAAATCGCGGGATTTGCAGGACACGCTGGTGCAGCAGTACCTGCGCAATGCGCGCATGTCACGGGTGATGGAAAGCCAGCTTTGGCACGGGATCAACAACCTGTATTGGGAGATCGCGCGCGGCTATCACGCTTATGTCCTCGATTTTTCGCGGAATACGCAAATTGGCCAGAATGCAGCCTTGCTTCCGCTCATTACCTTGCGCGCCATCCGCGCTTTCGGCCTGCTATTGAGATGGCGGGCAATACGCTACCAACAGCCGCCGGAAAATATCTGGCTGCGTTTGCACAAGTTGTATCGCGTTGCTGAAAGCGGGCAGTTCCATCAACGTAAATTCAGAATGTACCCGCAGGATCAGACGGATAGCACCTGCGAGTCCGCCTATTTTCGCGTGCTGATGTTGAATCTGGCCAATTCAGGCACCTTGTACCCACGCCAGCTCCACATGGTCGATCGCTGGCTGGAAAGCTGGGTCGGCAAGCTGGGTCTTGAAGACCAACTGGATTTGAACAAGCACGGCTTCTCGGTTGATCTGTCCGCCGACTACGGCCCACGCAGAACGCGGAATTCCGCCGATGACAAACCCATGCGCCACTGGAGCGTGGCCGCACTCTCGAAACAACTCGATGTCATACGACTGTCGCTGCGCGAGGGCTCGCCGCCCGCCCTGCTCGGTTTGACGGAAGACGCGCGCGTAACGGAAAGCATCGACTTGCTCGGCCATCTGCAACATCAATGGTCGGCGATGGCGACGCGCGAACAACGGCAATCGCCACGTGAACGCGTCAAATCCATGGTCGAAATCGCCAATGGATTTGACAACATCATCAGTCAAATCAAAATTGCCGGCGCACAAACAGTCGGTCTCTATGGTGACAACCTGCCCTACATGGAGGCCGATGACGTGACCGTTTACGGCTTTGTTACGGAACGCACGCGCAACCTCTCTACTGAAATGAGAAAGCTCCGCCCCGAGGCGGTGATTGCAAGCGAAAGCTGGGTCATGCAGGACGAGAGTGCAACGGGATACGGTGCCGTTGTGGAAACCCACAACCTGAACTGGCTGCGCGTGGGGGCGCTGGTCGCGACCAAACCGCATGAAACCAAAACCTGGCATCTCGGCGTAGTTCGCAGGCTGTTTCGCCTGGATGAGGAGTCAAGTTCGGTGGGGATCGAAACGTTCGCCGAATCACCTGACATCGTCATACTTAGCGCCAACGCAGACGCATCCGGCTACACCGTCAACGGATTCGACAGCGGCGGCACCCCGCTGCCGATTGCCTGCATCTGGCTCGCATCCGGCAATGACAACCGCAACGCCTCGCTGGTTATCGACCCGGTACACCTGCAAGCCAAGAAAGTCTTTGAAATTCATGGCAAGCCGGGCATCAAGTTCATCCGCATCGGCAACCCGATCGAACGCAGCGAAGGCTGGGTTCGAGTGGCGATCGAACCGATTGATTCCTGACTATTCGACATTAGGCAATCCCCGACATCAAATCTGAGGCCGCCCGCCCGCAGCGCCGCAATACGCTCATCAAGCGGCGGGTGCGTGGTAAAGAGACGTTTAATCCCCTGTCCAGTTCGCCCGCGATGCCAAATGCCGCCATCTGATCCGGCGGCGGCTGCGGATGCAGACTGCCAAGGCGTTGCAGCGCGGCGATCATCTTGTCGCGCCTGGCGAGTGTTGCGCCCCCCGAGTCGGCTCGGAATTCACGCTGGCGCGAGAACCACATCACGATCATGCTGGCGAGCACGCCCAGCACCAGTTGCGCAATGATGCTGGTATTGATCCGGCCATTAAACAGTTTCAAAACTGAGTGGCGGCTTGTCCATTACGGTAATCTGTCAGATTCCCGTGTGGCCGGATCAATAGCCAATTTAAACAGGCGATTATTGAGGCGGCTCCCCGGCTCAATCGAAGGTGCGGCTGGCTGTACGCCTGCCGCTTTGTTCAAACTGTTTAGCGGCCGTCTCAAGAATCATGAAAGCCGGGCCGTGGCACGCTCGGTCTTGAAGGCCGCGCAATCGACCAAGTATCTGTACAGCACCCTGTTGTTTCAATCCAGACTGAGGGGAAATGGCCGTTTCCAGTCGAGTCAGTTTCGATTGCCTGGCGCAACCCGATGCTCGACCGCAAATACCGCAGCCTCGACCCGCGACGACAAATTCAGCTTGGCCAGAATATGCCGTACGTGCAGCTTGACGGTATCGTGGCTGATGTCGAGCGTGCGTGCGATGGCTTTGTTGCTTTCACCCCGCGAGAGATGCGTCAGAATTTCGGTCTCACGCGGTGTCAGCGAGTCGATGAGCGAGCTCGTGCTCTGCCCTTTCTGGTCGAATAGCCGGACAAGCTTGGCTGTCATGGCCGGCGCGATCACGGTTTCGCCGCGCTGGGCACGCAAGATGGCATCAACCACTTCGTCAGGCTCCATACTCTTGAGCAAATAACCGTTGGCACCTGCGCGCAAGGCGCGGGCGAGATCGTCTCCGGCTTCGGACAAAGTCAAAATCAGGATCGGCAAAATGTAGCCCTCACTGCGTAGCTGTTGCATCAGCGTAATGCCGTCCGTACCCGGCATATTGAGGTCGAGCAACAGCACGTCCGGGCGGTGCGCCTTGAGCAGCATGGCGACCTCGTCTGGATTTCCAGTGAAAGCCGTGACCTCGATACTGCCGCTTTGTTCGAGCAGTTCGGCCAGCCCCTTGCGGAACAAGGGATGGTCGTCGACAAGAATAATACGGGGGAGACTCATGCGTGCTCGGGTTTATGTTGGGGCATACGGCTCTACACGGGCTTTAGCCCGTAGTAGACCGGAGTCCATTTTGGGGAAATATCAGGCGGATCACCGTGCCGCCTGCAGGGCGGCTTTCCACAATGAGTTTGCCGTTCAATCTTGCGGCGCGCTCGCGCATGATGGTCAAGCCAAAGCTTTTACCCATGGTAGAAGACTCGTCGTTTTTCTTTTGTACGCCGACGCCGTCATCAGCAACGTTGACAATGTACTGTCCGTTTTCCAGATCGAAGGTAATCACCACATGGCGCGCACGCGCATGCTTGGCGATGTTGTACAGCGACTCCTGGATGATGTGGAAAACCTGTATTTCTTCATCCGGCGACAGCGATACGTCCTGCACCAGATTCAGAAAATCCACATCGGCGTTGGCTTTTTTGCGAAAACTCTTGGCCAGCTCCTGGATTGCGGGTACCAGGCCGCGCGGGTTGATGCGGTCACGGTATTGTGTGATCAGATCGCGCAAATCCGCATACGCCAGATCGACCGCCTCCTCGACATCGCCCAGATAACGATTGGCCTTGGGATAGTCTTCATGGCGCATCGCATCCGACAGCACGGTCAGCCGCATCTTGGCATACGCCAGCGTTTGTGCCAGCGAATCATGGATCTGATTAGCCAGCATCTGGCGCTCGTTCATCAGCGAGATCCGCATGTTCTCACGCGTCAGCCGGGCGTTTTCCAGAGCAATGCCGAGATGCTCGCTGATCGACTGGAACAGCAGGCGGATGTCGTCTGGAACGGTTTTGTCTTTTTCCAGAAACAGGTTGTATACGCCCATCACCTTGTTTTTGTGCAACAGCGGCACGGCAACCACGGTCGTGCATGCGTCACTGAAATACGCATCATTGGCCTGCTTGCGGCAGTAGGCCACATTGTTCCAGCTGCTGACTGTCACTTCGCGCGCAGCCTTGCCGCACACGCCGCAATCCAGCCCCACAATCTGCTCATGCTCGACCAGTCCGGGCGGTAGCCCCACCGAGCTGATCAGCTTGAGGTGCATGCGATCATCTGTAATCACCCGCACCGCGCCCGCCTGCGCACCCGCCAGGCGCACCATGGTCGTCAAAAACCGCACCAGCAACTGCTCGACACTGGAGTCAGAGGACAGGCTAGTGGTAATTTCCGACAGCACCTTCAATGCAGGAATACTGACGTTACCGGGATCGGTCGATTTGTGTGCGACCAGACGATGCACTTCAGTCATGGGCGTGAACCGATGTGAGATGAGTTGCTAGCATAGTCGATTACGGCGCGGTTTGTCCTGTGGTCGGCACAGCATTAGTGGGCGCAGGTTCACGCCCAACGGGAGGGGTCGGCACTGGCACCACTACGCTCGGATCAAGTGAGTCCGGAAATCCGCCACTGTTATCAAGCCCGGGGTTGAGCGGCGGATCAGCCTGGCTGCTCGACCCATCGGCCTTTTCGCTGCGGCTGCGTGGCGCAGCCGATCCAGGTGCCAGCCCGCCTGTCTGCGATTCAGCAGGCTCGGGGAACGGTGCCACGGGGAGCGCAACCGGGGGTGCCGCTGCGGGAACCGAGAATAACGCAGACTTCAACTGTGGCAACAGCGTTTTGAGTATTTGCGCTGTCAGCGCGCTGGTGTACTCATACTGCCCCGCTTGCGGCCCGGGTACCAGCGCAACGAGTGTGCCGAAATAGCGCTCGCCCAGATAAAACACAAAGGTTCCGGTTCGGTTGACCACGCGTGATTCAAGTAACTGCCCGCCCGCGCCGTACTGCTGATAACGATGGTCACCGGTCCCCGTCTTGCCGCCTATGACAATTTCTTTCCCGCTATCATCCTTCAATACGCCTTGCAGTCGGCCAGCGGTACCGCCATTCACCACGAGGCTCAAGGCCTTGCGCACCGTGCGCACCACCTCAACCGGTAACAGGCGCTCGCCTTCAGGCTTGTTCGGTTTAAAGCGCGTCTCGAACGGCGTGTTCTGGGCAAAGCGCAACTCGGTCAGACTCACCATCGGCAGACGGAC
>JAYVLR010000122.1:0-4005 GCA_043759395.1 Thiobacillaceae bacterium | reverse complement strand
ATCACAAACGCGCTGACAATCACATACGGGCGGATTTCGCGCAGTTTGGCCACGCTGACCATGCCCATTTTGACCAGCAGGATCACCACAATCGGAACTTCGAACGTCACCCCGAAGGCGATGAACATGGTCATCACAAAATCAAGATATTTGCCAATGTCGGTCATCACCGCCACCCCCACAGGCGCGACCCCGACGACAAAGCCAAACACGACAGGAAACACCAGAAAATACGCGAAGCTCATGCCCGACAAAAACAGCAGCACGCTGGCAATCACCAGCGGCACGCCCAAGCGCTTTTCATGCTGATACAGGCCGGGGGCGATGAACGACCAGATTTGATACAGGGTATAAGGCAAGGTGATGAGGAAAGCCGTCATCATCGCCACTTTGATCGGCACCAGAAAAGGCGTAATCACTTCGGTGGCAATCATTTGCCCGCCTTTAGGCAGCACGGCCAGCATCGGTTGCGCCAGCAGCGCATACAAATCCTGCGCCCAATGAAACAACGCCAGAAACGCCACGATGAAAACCACCACCACACGCAACAAGCGGTCGCGTAATTCAATCAGGTGGGAGATAAAACTGTCCGAGGCGGCGTTGGACTCGCTCATGCGGAGGGCGGTTTCGCGGAATCGGGCTGACTGGCGTATTCGACCACACCGGCCGGGCGCGCATTGAGGTCAAAACTTTGTTGCGGGTGCGGGGTGCTCGCTGGCTGCGCGACGGACTCACCCGTCAACGGTGCCGCATGCCCGGTCACCGGATTTGCTTCTTCGGTCGCCGCCATCGTCGTCACCGCTTTATCGACCTGACCGATTTCATTTTTCAGGTAATCGTCCACTACGTTGGCTTGCGCTTCGACCCCGCTGGCTGCGGACTCGATGGAGTCCTTGAAGCCCTGCCCGACTTTGCGCAGTTCATCCATTTGCATTTCGCGGCTGATGTCCGACTTGACGCTGGCAGCATAACGCTGAAACCGGCCCAGCAGATGCCCCGCCGTACGGGCAACTTTGGGCAGCCGCTCAGGGCCGATGACAATCAATGCCACCACGCCAATCACAACGAGTTCGGAAAAACCGATATCGAACATGTTTCAGATCAAGACTCAAGCTGCAAGATTCAAGAAAAACACTTGCCCCTCAACTCTGCTGCTTATCTTTGACTTCGACATCGATAGTGTGGCCTTTATCATCCGCTTCACCCAGCTTCGGCGCATCTTCCTTTATCCCCTCTTTAAAACCTTTGACCGCTCCGCCGAGATCGCTGCCGATATTGCGCAGTTTCTTGGTGCCAAAAACCACCAGCACAATTGCCAACACAATCAACCAATGCCAGATGCTAAAACTACCCATAATGTCTCTCCTAATGTGTCAGTTGCGCGGTGCCGGATCGCCGCCGCCGAATACGTGAATATGAATATGAAACACTTCCTGACCGCCGCCGCGCCCGGTGTTGATCAGGGTTTTAAATCCGGCATCGAGGCCTTGCTCTTTGGCGAGCTTCGGTGCCAATGCAAGCATCTTGCCCAGGATTTTCTCATGCGCCACGCCGCAATCAGCGAGAGACGCAATATGTGCCTTGGGGATAATCAGGAAATGTACCCTGGCAAAAGGGTGGATGTCATGGAACACAAACACGTCGTCGTCTTCGTAGACCTTGCCCGACGGAATGTCACCCGCAATGATTTTGCAAAAGAGGCAGCCGCTCATGCTGTGCCGTTTTCCTTCCTCGCCGCTTTTTCGGCGATGCCCGACAAACCTTCGCGCCGCGCCAGTTCATCCAGCACGTCCTGCGGCTTCAAACCGGTATGCGCCAGCAGCACCAGGGTATGGAACCACAAATCGGCGACTTCATAAATGATCTTTTCAGCATCGCCGTCTTTGGCGGCCATCACCGTTTCGGTTGCTTCTTCGCCGATTTTTTTCAGGATGGCATCCGTGCCTTTGGCGTACAGCTTTGCCACGTAGGAGCTGTCAGGCGACGCCTGTTTGCGCGCTTCCAGCGTTTCGGCCAGGCGATCCAGTATGTCGCTCATTTGCGGTATATCTCGTCGGGATTTTTCAGCACCGGGGCAGTCGTCACCCAGTGGCCATTATCTAATTTCTGGAAAAAACACGAGCGCCGACCAGTATGACAGGCAATGCCGCCGATTTGTTCGATCTTCAACAACACCACGTCATTATCGCAATCGAGTCGAATCTCGCTGACCTGCTGCACATGACCGGACTCCTCGCCCTTGCGCCACAGCTTGTTACGCGAGCGCGACCAGTACACGCCGCGCAGCGTGCGCGCGGTCTCGAACAGCGCGTCGCGGTTCATCCACGCCACCATCAAAATGTCTTTGGTCGTCGCATCCTGGGCAATCGCAGGCACCAGACCCTGCGCATCCCATTTGATCGCGTCGAGCCAAGACCCCGTATCAGGCCCGCTCACAAACGCACCTCGATGCCGTGCTGCTTCATATAACGTTTGGCTTCGTCCACGCCAAATTCGCCAAAGTGGAAAATGCTCGCGGCCAGCACGGCATCGGCGCGTCCAATTTTTACGCCGTCAACCATGTGCTGCAAAGTGCCCACGCCACCACTGGCGATAATGGGAATATCGACTGCGTCCGAAATGGCACGGGTCAGATCCAGGTCAAAACCGCTTTTGGTGCCGTCGCGATCCATCGAGGTCAGCAACAATTCCCCCGCGCCCAACTCGGCCATTTTCTGCGCCCACTCGACCGAATCCAGCCCCGTGGCTTTACGCCCGCCATGGGTAAACACTTCCCAATGGTCGCCCACCCGCTTGGAATCTATTGCCACCACGACGCACTGGCTGCCGTAACGATCCGCCGCATCTTTGACCAGTTGTGGATTCAGCACTGCGGACGTGTTGATACTGACCTTGTCTGCACCCGCATTCAGCAGTCGCTGAATGTCGCCAACCTCGCGCACACCGCCGCCAACGGTTAAGGGGATGAACACCTGGGATGCAACGGCCTCGATGATATGCAGGATCAGATCGCGGTCATCCGAAGTCGCGGTGATGTCGAGAAAAGTCAGCTCGTCGGCACCTGCATCGTTGTAGCGGCGGGCGATTTCGACCGGATCGCCTGCGTCTTTCAGCTCAACAAAATTAATGCCTTTGACGACGCGGCCATGGGTGACATCAAGGCAAGGAATAATGCGCTTCGCTAGCATGAGCGCTCACCTACACCCCGAACACGCCGCCCGCCAGTTCATCGGCGAGTTTCTGCGCAGCAACAAAATCAAGCGTGCCCTGATAAATCGCACGTCCGGTAATCGCACCAATGATGCCGTCTTTGGCCACCGTCGATAAGGCAATCACGTCGTCCAGATTGGTCACGCCGCCGCTGGCAATGACCGGAATGGTCAAGGCCTGCGCCAGGCGTTGCGTGGCCTCGATGTTGACCCCGTTCAACATGCCGTCGCGGCCAATATCGGTATAAATCACCGCTTCCACGCCGTAACCTTCAAAGCGCTTGGCCAGATCGATCACGTCGTGACCAGTCAGCTTGGACCAGCCTTCCACCGCCACCTTGCCGTCGCGCGCATCCAGTCCGACCATCACGTGGCCGGGGAAGGCGTCGCAGGCTTCGTGTAAAAAGCCGGGATTTTTGACCGCAGCGGTGCCGATAATCACATAGCGCACACCGTCATCCAGATAGCGCTCAATCGTCGCCAGATCGCGGATTCCGCCACCAAGTTGCACCGGCATGTCGTCGCCCACCGCATCGACAATCGAGCGGATCGCCGCGTCGTTGATCGGCTTGCCGGCAAACGCGCCGTTCAAATCCACCAGGTGCAGGCGACGCGCGCCTAGCGATTTCCAGTGCAGAGCGGTAGCGGCGGGGTCTTCGGAAAAGACCGTGGCACTGCTCATTTCGCCCTGTTCCAGGCGTACGCAGTGGCCGTCTTTAAGATCGATGGCGGGAATTATCAGCATGATGGTCAGAAGAAAAAGAAAAGTTTAGCCGCAGTTTGCAGCAGACATCTC
>JAYVLR010000121.1:0-3056 GCA_043759395.1 Thiobacillaceae bacterium | reverse complement strand
ACCACATCCAGAATATATTTGACGTTGATGGATTGATAGGTGTCCCGGAAATGCGGCGATGCATAGAAGCGCTCATTCTGAAACGGCAGCAGGTAGCCTCCTTGGGGCAGTCGTCGGATTTCAGCGCGCAGACTGTACTGAATAAGGCACGGGTCAGCATTGCGCGCACGGCACCAAAATATTTCAGTGCATCTCTCGTCCGCGTTGCATCAATACGGTGCATTCCAGTTTGGAGAACAATTCACTCCCCACCTTGTAACGCCCTGTTTATGGTCGACTCACGCCTTGGCACGGGCATTGCTTATTGGTATTCGAGGGGTCGCAACGGAGTGACGCCCAGCTTGAACAAAACCGCATCACCCTACCTACGAATTGAACGGACAAAGGCGTCCTCCCGGTGCGGGGTGATGCCTTTTATTTTGGAGACTCAAAACATGAACGATCAGGTTAAAGACATTTTTGTGGGCAGCAAGGTAGTTGATAGCGACAAGCGTGATTTTCTTAAAAAGAGCCTTACGCTTTCTGCCGCAGGTGCGTTGATGGCCATGGTGCCGCCGGGCGTACGTCAGGGTGCGTGGGCAGCGGGCAGTGATGCACCTGAAAAGACCGACATCAAAATCGGTTTTATTCCACTAACCGACTGCGCATCAGTGGTGATGGCTTCGGTGAAGGGCTTTGACAAAAAATACGGCATTACCATCACCCCAACCAAGGAGGCCTCGTGGGCGGCGGTGCGCGACAAGCTGGTGAACGGTGAGCTTGACGCAGCGCATGTGTTGTATGGCTTGGTCTACGGTGTGCAACTGGGCATCGGCGGGCCGAAGAAGGACATGGCGGTGCTGACGACGCTGAACAACAACGGCCAGGCGATTACGCTCTCCAATCAACTGAAAGCCAAGGGCGTGACCGACGGTGCGAGCCTCGCCAAACTAATTGCTGCCGAGCCCAAGGAATATACGTTCGCCCAGACTTTTCCCACCGGCACCCACGCGATGTGGCTGTATTACTGGCTGGCGGCGCACGGCATCAATCCGTTTACCCAGACCAAGGTGATAACGGTGCCGCCGCCGCAGATGATCGCTAATATGCGGGTGGACAACATGGACGGCTACTGCGTGGGCGAACCGTGGAACGCGCGTGCGATTCGCGACAACATCGGCTTCACTGCCGCAACAACGCAAGACATCTGGCAAGACCACCCGGAAAAAGTGCTCGGCACCACCGCCGCTTTCGTCGAGCAGTATCCGAACACCGCACGCGCGATGGTGGCGGCGATTCTTGATGCCTCGAAATACATCGACACGATGAGCAATCGTTCTGAAGTGGCCAGGGTGATTGCCGAAAAATCCTACGTCAACACCGACTTCGATTCGATTGAGGATCGCATGCTCGGCCAGTACAACAACGGCATCGGAAAAAAATGGCAGGATGCCAACTACATGAAGTTCTACAACGATGGCAAGGTTGGTTTCCCCTACCTGTCGGACGGCATGTGGTTCCTCACCCAGCACAAGCGCTGGGGTCTGCTGAAAGAGCATCCGGACTATCTGGCGGTGGCAAGAAAGATCAACCGAATCGACATTTACAAGGCCGCTGCCGCGATGACCAAGACCCCGCTGCCGAAGTCCGACATGCGTACTTCCAGGCTGATCGACGGCGTGGTGTGGGACGGCAAGAACCCCGCCAAATATGCAGACAGTTTCAAGATCAAGGCCTAGGCAGGCGCTGATTTATTCCGTCATTGCGAGCACCCATCAGAGTTTTACTCTGATGGGCATAAACGTAGCGAAGCAATCCAGAATGTCTGCTAAATCAAAGCCATCTGGATTGCCGCGTCGCTGTGCTCCTCGCAATGACGGAGTAAAGCAGTACTTCCTTAGCCAAGATCAAGGTGTAAGCGAAATACAACTCAAACAGCTTGCGTCCCTCCGCGAGAAGGGGCAAACCGGAGAATGCAATGAATGCCATCGCCCTGGACAACAATAATCTGAGCCAAATCATGAGTGCATCTGAAACAACCGTGTTATCCGCCGCTGCGTCGCCGCGCCGCACGCCTTACTTTGAAACCGAAAGTGGAAAACGCCTGACCGAGGCCACTGCCAGCTTTCTCAAGCAAGCCATCCCGCCGATTCTGGGCATGCTGCTGTTTGCTGCGCTGTGGGCTGTTATTGCCAACACCAATAAATCGATTCCTGGCCCGATGGAAACCTGGACTTCTGCGGTTCAACTTTTCTCTGATCCGTTCTACGACAAGGGCCCGAACGACAAAGGTATCGGCTGGAATATCCTGGCTTCGCTGTATCGCGTCGGTCTGGGTTTTGGCGCCGCCGCCATCGTCGGCATTCCGCTGGGCTTCATGCTGGGCCGCTTCGAATTTCTTTCCCGTATGTTGTCGCCGATTATCAGCATCCTGCGCCCGGTTTCGCCGCTGGCCTGGCTGCCCATCGGTTTACTGGTGCTGCAAAAAGCCGAGCCTGCTTCGATCTGGGTCATCTTCATTTCCAGCATCTGGCCGATGGTACTGAACACCGCCGCCGGGGTGCAGCGCATTCCGCAGGATTACATGAACGTTGCGCGCGTGCTGAATCTGTCCGAGTTCAAGGTCTTCACCAAAATCCTGTTTCCGGCGGTGTTGCCGTATGTGTTGACTGGCGTGCGCCTGTCGATCGGCGTGGCATGGCTGGTGATTGTCGCCGCAGAAATGCTGACTGGCGGCGTTGGCATCGGCTTCTGGGTGTGGGACGAGTGGAACAACCTGAACGTCGCGCACATCATCATCGCCATCTTTGTCGTTGGCATTGTCGGCCTCCTGCTGGAGCAGGGACTGATGCTGATTGCCAAACGCTTTAATTATGAGTGACAGGGCAACCGCGCAGGTTGAGCTTGCGAAGCCCAACGTAGATAACGCATCACCCATTATGGAGAATACCCATGGAAAAATACCTGCAAATCGAAAACGCTTCAATGGCGTTTAACACCAAAAAAGGCAAGTTCATTGCGTTGACCGATATCAATCTCAACGTGCAACAAGGCGAATTTATCGCGCTGATCGGGCA
>JAYVLR010000120.1:0-14864 GCA_043759395.1 Thiobacillaceae bacterium | reverse complement strand
AGCAGGCGATTATTGAGACGGCTCCCTGCCATTAATCGAAGGGGTGGCTGGTTGTATGTTTGCAAATTTGTTTCAAACTGTTTAATGGCCGTCTCAATAGGGGGCGCGGCGCTTTTGGCGCGTTCCGCTTGTGCGGGGTTGGGTCTCAACGCAAGCGTCAAGCAGCCGACGAATCATACGCGGGTACTGTGTGTGATGCTTTGTGACTTCGGACTTGAAAAACGCGATGCTTTTTTTGCTCAAAGCCGGCGTGACCTTTGCCATTGCGGGTTTCAACGGTCAACCAAAAGTCTAGCGATACACCTCGCGACGGTTTCCAATCCGCACGACCAGGATTTTCAAAGTGCCGTCCTCGATGTTGCTGATGATGCGGTAATCACCTACCCGGTATTTCCAGAACTCGCCAAGGCGTGAACCCTTGAGGGCTTCACCGATGCTGCGCGGGTCGTCCAGAGGCGCGATTCGTTCATTCAAGAAAGTCAAAATGCGCCGCGCAATTTGTGGGTCGAGCTGGTCGAGGTTTTTCTGTGCCAGCGTGGATAACTCAAGCTTCCACGCCATGGCGTTTCATCACATCAGCAAGAGGTGTTGTGGTGGATTTACCTGCGCGGACGGCTTCAAGCTCGCGCTCGGCCAGATACAAATCTTCTAGGTCGTCCAGATGCTCACAGATAGCCTCGGTCACGTAAAAAGTTTTGCTACGCCCCGTGATAGCTGACAGGTTTTGCAGCCGGGCTTCCAGGTCGCCAGGTAACCGAATTGAAAGTGCCATGTTGTTCCTTTCGTTGGATAATGCGATACCAGTATCGCCCACAATGCGAGGGTGCGCAAGTTTTTAGCCAGGTGGGCATGATTTTGTACCCAGAGGGCACCAGTGCCCGCGCGGATAGCTCAGCGTGCTGCCAGGCGTTTTGCGGGGGGCACCTGCTTCTCGGCTTCGTCCAGCTTTTCGGCCAGCCATAACTTCATCAGCGATTGATAAGGAACATCCAGCTTGTTCGCCATTGCCTTGATGTGCGTCAGCAAGGCATCGGGCAACCGCAGGGAAATCGAAGTCGTCGTTGCTTTGAGATTCGGGAATACGGCTTGCACCGATTTTGATGAATCGAAATATTCGCTACTATCGTTGTCGGGCGATTCCCAGAATGCCCGCTCTTCTGCTTCGCTGGAAAATTTCGGTACCGTCTTAAGTCGCTTGTTCATATTCCTTTCGCTCCTTTCTGTGCATGTCGCGCGCTGAAACCACGCGGATTAATTCATTACCCGCGCACATTGTGAAAATCATCGTCAGAAGGCGGCCAGTGTTCGTAATACCCAGTGCCCGAACGCGCCGCAGGAAGTAAGTGTTTTTACGCTTATCAGGATTCGCTATAATCATTTCACAATTCAATCAGGGGGAAGATCATGAAAGCTACGCTGCGTATGCTGATTACGGGTTTGTTTCTGACTCAGGCGGTCAATCCGGTTTATGCCGGATTTTTTGATTTCAAACTGGGCGGCGACAAGAAGCAGGAGGAAGGCCAGCCTTCGGGCTCGGCCGGGCCAAACGGTGCAAAAAGCGAATCAAGTGAACTGGAGAAATGCGACAAGCCCTACGGCACACTGGCGGTGGCGGAGGCGCAAGATGCGGTGATTTCACATTTGTTGCAATACGGTCTGCCCTCCCCCACGGGGCTCATCCGCTTGATGATCCAGCAGTCCAACTGTTTTGTGCTGGTGGAGCGTGGCCGCGCGATGGCCAACATCATGCAGGAGCGCCAGCTGGCTGAATCCGGCCAATTGCGTGGCGGCTCGAATATGGGCAAGGGACAAATGGTGACCGCCGATTATGTGCTGACGCCCGATGCGGTGTTTTCCAGCAAGGACTCGGGCGGGGTCGGCGGCGCGCTGGGCGGACTGGGCATATTTGGCGCGGTGGCGGGTCTGGTGGCGGCGGGGCTTAAATTCAAGTCGGCCCAGACCAGCATGATTCTTGCAGATTCACGTTCGTCGCTGCAAATTGCGGCGGCGCAGGGCAATGCCGAAAAAACCGACTGGAGCATCGGCGGTTTAGCCGTTGGCGGCGGCGCGGTGGGGGCTTTGGGTGCGTATACCAACACGCCGGAAGGCAAGATCATCGCCGCCAGTTATATGGACAACTGGAACAATATCGTGCGCTCCATCCGCAACAACCCGCAACTGGCGCGTCAGGACATCAACCTCAAGCAACAATCCGGTAAGCCGACGCAAGCCGGGCAGGCCTTCGACAAGGGCGATGCGGTGATGGGCAAAATTGGCGGCCTCAAGATTTATGCGCAGCCGAATAAAACATCCAGGGTGGTGTCCAGCCTGGCCAAAGGCGAAGAAGTTATCTACACCGGCGAAGAGAAAAACGGCTTTCTCTCGGTGCAGGGCAATGATGGCGAAGGCTGGGTCGAAAAGTTGATGATCAAGAAATGATTGTTTTCCGTTCAGGCAGCGCGGTTAACTTTAACGCGGGCCGACCTGAAGCCCGACCCGCAATAACCAACACCGCTTAAATCTGCATCGCCAGGGCAGCCGCCTGCCCGGTGTAGCTGGCGGGTGTCATCTGCTGTAATCGCACTTTCTCAGCCGCTGGAATTGCCAGCGCTTCAATAAAATCATGCAGGGTTTGGCGCGTGATGCCACCTTTTCCGCGCGTCAGTTCTTTGAGCTGTTCATACGGATTGGCAACGCCATAGCGACGCATCACGGTCTGGATCGGTTCGGCCAGCACTTCCCAGTTGGCCTCCAGATCGGCGGCCAGCGCGGCGGGGTTGGCTTCGAGCTTGGAGAGGCCGCGCAGGCAGGATTCATACGCCAGCAGGCTGTAGCCAAACCCCACGCCCATGTTTCTGAGCACGGTGGAATCAGTGAGGTCGCGCTGCCAGCGCGAAATCGGAAGCTTCTCGGCCAGATGGCGCAACAGGGCATTGGCCAGACCCAGATTGCCCTCGGAATTTTCGAAGTCAATCGGGTTGACTTTGTGCGGCATGGTGGATGAACCGACTTCGCCAGCTTTGACCTTCTGTTTGAAATAGCCGACGGAAATATAGCCCCAGATGTCGCGGTTGAAATCGATGAGGATGGTATTGGCGCGGGCGATGGCATCAAACAGCTCGGCCATCGCGTCGTGTGGCTCGATCTGGATGGTGTAGGGATTGAAGGTCAGGCCCAGTTCCATTACGAATTCGCGCGCGAAATTTTCCCAGTCCACGTCGGGATACGCCGCCAGGTGCGCATTGTAGTTGCCGACCGCGCCGTTGATTTTGCCCAGCAGGTCGATGTCACCGATGCTGATGTAGCTGCGGCGCAGGCGGTACACGACGTTGGCGATTTCCTTGCCGACGGTGGTAGGCGTTGCGGGCTGGCCGTGGGTGCGCGAGAGCATTGGAAGCTCGGCAAATTCGTGCGCCAGATCGGTCAGGCGGGTGATGATTTTTTCCAGCGCTGGCAGCAGCACGGCGTCACGTGCGCCTTTCAGCATCAGACCGTGCGAGAGATTGTTGATGTCTTCCGAGGTACAGGCAAAGTGGATGAACCCGGAGACAGCGGCCATTTCAGGATGGCTTTGCGTGCGTTCCTTGAGAAAATATTCAACCGCTTTGACATCGTGATTGGTGGTCGCTTCGATGGCCTTGACCCGCTCGGCATCGGCAACAGAAAAGTGGTCGGCAATGCCATCCAGCAGACTGATGGCATCGGGAGAAAAGGCTGGCACTTCGACGATGGCCGATTCGGCCGACAGTGCTTTCAGCCATTCGATTTCGACAATCACGCGGTATTTGATCAGCGCGTATTCGCTGAAAAAATCGCGCAGCGCGGCAGTTTTTGCGCCGTAGCGGCCATCGAGCGGGGACAGTGCGGTGAGAGCGGTGAGTTCCATCATATTGTCCAGATAGTGAGTTTCGATCTTGAAAACGGTTACAAGGGTTTAAAGATGCTGAGGCGGGTCACGGCTTTGGTGAAGTACCCGCAACACCAATACATCGGAACCTGTTGCCCGGTAATAAACGGCATGGCTGGCGCAGTTGGTGCGACGGGTGTTTTCTTCACAAAACCGAAGTCACGCCCCATACCGGGATTCTGTGCAAGGGCGGCGAAGTGTTCCAGCAAGGCTTAGTAATAGCTCTCGGCCTGGGTTTCACCAAATTGCTGGAAAGAATAAACATAAATATCGACAATATCCTGTTCGGCATCCTTGCTCAGCCGGTAACTCATAGTCCCACTTTTTTGCGAGCCTGTTCGCGAATATCGCCCATACTCAGGCGGCTAATACCGCTGGCTTCTGCCCGGTCTAGCAGGGTTCTTAACTCGCTGATGCCAAGCTGCTTATGTTCCTGATCTTTACGGATCAGGTCACGGATGTATTCGCTCACATTTCCGTACAGGCCAGAACTCACTTGATAATCAAGATAGCTGCTCATCGGGTCTGGTAATGAAATCGTGTGTCGTGTCATGATTTTTTCTTGCAAATATTCACACTAGATCGTAACAAGTATGATGCCAAAAGAGCCTTCGTCGCCGTAATAAATTACCAGCTTGGCGCTAAACACTACGCCAGTCGCGCCACCTTACACGGTGCGCCTGTCGCGCCACATCAAACGGTGCGCCTGTCGCGCACGGCCTGCGCCAGGGTTCCGCTGTCCACGTATTCCAGTTCGCCCCCCACCGGCACGCCACGCGCGAGGCGGCTGACTTTGAGGCCGCGCGCTTTCAGCAGCTCGCCGATGGTGTGCGCGGTGGCTTCGCCTTCCGGGGTGAAGTTGGTCGCGAGCAGGACTTCTTCCACCACGCCATCGAGTGCGCGGCTGATTAAACGATCAAGATGAATCTCGCGCGGCCCGATGCCATCAAGCGGGCTCAATCTGCCCATCAACACAAAATACAGGCCGCTATAACTTTGCGTGGCTTCCATCATGTTCAGGTCGGCCGGCATTTCCACCACCGCCAATTGCCCCTTGTCGCGACGCGGGTGCAGGCAAATGTCGCACACTTCGGCTTCAGAAAAGTTATTGCACAAACGGCAATGGTGCAGGTGCGTGAGCGCATGGCTCAGCGCGCCAGCCAGACGTTCAGCGCCACTACGGTCGCGCTGCAACAAGTGGTACGCCATGCGCCCGGCTGATTTGGGCCCGACGCCGGGCAGCACACGCAACGCAATAATCAGATTTTCCAGCGCCCGCATCAGAACGGCAGCTTCATCCCCGGCGGAATCGGCAAGCCCGCTGTCACGCTGCCCATTTTGTCGGCGACCGTCGCTTCTACTTTGCGCACCGCATCGTTCACTGCGGCCGCCACCAGGTCTTCGAGCATGTCCTTGTCGTCGGCCAGCAGGCTCGGATCAATCGCCACGCGGCGCACATCGTATTTGCAGGTCATGGTGACTTTCACCAGACCGGCGCCACTTGCGCCTTCGATTTCGATTTCGGCAAGTTTGGCCTGCATTTTGGCCATGTTCTCCTGCACTTGCTGCACCTGCTTCATCATGTTGCCAATGCCGCCCTTCATCATACTGACTCTCCTATAGGTTTGATTGTGGACTCGACCACTTTCGCGTCGAAGTGCTCCACCAGTTCACGGATAAACGGATCGGATTCGATGGCCGCGACCGCCTCGGCCTGTCGCGCATCGCGCTCGCGGCTACGAACCTGCTGCGGTGTCTGGGCCGCTGCCGCGCCTGTCTCGAAGGTAACTTGCAGACCTGCGCCATGCCGCTCACGCAGCGTGGCGATCAATTTGTCCTGATAAGCACGGTCGAGCAAATGTTTGTCGGACTCGCCGACCCGCAGTAAAACCCGGCCACTGTCGTGCGACACCAGTTCACAATGGTCAGCCAGCATTTTGGCCATGCCGCCGAGCTTGAGATCAGCCACAATTTTGAGCCAGTCCCACGCACTGGGAGGTGCCGACTCGGTCACGCTCAAGGGTGGGGGCGCGGCAGGAGCGGCATACGCTACGGGTTGCGGGCTTGAGGCAGGCGCGGCCTGCATGGGTTGAGCGGGCGCGTCCTGCGTGAGGACTACTTTTAACGGCGGTACGGACGCAGCTTTTGTGGGCTGCGCCAACTCTATTTTGGCGGGCTGCGCCGACTCTATTTTGGCGGGCTGCGCCGGACCAGGCGTAAACGCCAGCATTCTCAATAGCGTCATGCAAAAGCCCGACAGCTCATCCGGCGCATACGGCAAGTCACGGCGGCCATTCAACGCAATCTGGTAATAGAGCTGCACTGTTTCTGCGTCGATGCTGGCGGCGAGTTGCTGCATCTGCGGCAGGTCGGGCGTATCCGCCGGAATCGCGCCGGGCGCGTTATGCAACAGCGCCAACTGGGTGAGCAGACTGCCCATATCCTGCAAGGCGGTGTCCAGCGCAATGCCGCGTTCGGCGAGTGCGCGCGCCTGATTCAACAGCGTATCGCCGTCCTGCGCGGCCAGCGCGGCCAACAGTTCAAACAGATAATCGCGCCGCACGGTGCCGAGCATCGCTTCCACTGCGGCGGCTTCGACCTTGCCGCCGCCATACGCAATCGCCTGATCGGTCAGCGACAGCGCATCGCGCATGCTGCCCGCTGCGGCGCGCGCAATCTGTTGTAGCGCGGCGGGCTCGGATGCCACATTTTCCTGTGTCAGCACTTCGTCCAGGTGCTGCGCGACCACCGACGGCGGCATGGGTTTGAGATTGAATTGCAGGCAGCGCGACAACACCGTGACCGGAATCTTCTGCGGGTCGGTGGTGGCAAGAACAAATTTGACGTGCGCGGGCGGCTCTTCCAGCGTTTTCAACATCGAGTTGAACGCGGACTTGGACAGCATGTGTACTTCGTCAATGATGTAGATTTTGTAGCGCCCGACCGTCGGCGCGTACTGCGCGTTGTCGAGCACTTCGCGCATATTGTCCACGCCGGTGTTCGATGCCGCGTCGAGTTCCAGCAAATCGATAAAACGTCCGGCATCGATCTGCGTGCACGCCGAACACACGCCGCACGGCATCGCCGTCACGCCGGTTTCGCAGTTCAGGCATTTGGCAAGAATCCGCGCCAGCGTGGTCTTGCCCACCCCGCGCGTGCCGGTCAGCAGATAGGCGTGATGCAGCCGCCCTTGTGTCAGCGCGTTGGATAAAGCCTGAACCACATGTTCCTGGCCCTTGAGATCGGCAAACGCACGCGGCCGCCACTTGCGTGCCAGGGCTAGTGCGGGAGATGCTTCGTTACCGAAAAGATCAGTCATGGGTTTTTTAAAAGACGGGAACCATTCCTGGCCGCATTCGGGTGAAGACAAGGCGGAGCGCCGCAGACAGCACTGATAGTGCGGCAAGGTGCGACAACGCAGTATTCACCCGAATGCGGTCAGGAATGGCGAGCCTTACCCCCGGCACTGGCATCCATTGCTGTGGCTGCTTCCTTCCGGATCTGACCCGATTCACAACTTAGCCATGCGGGGAGACCCGCCGCCTGAGATTCTATCGCAGTTCACGCCAGTCGGCACTGAAAACGACTCGCTTATTCTTCGTCCGCAGGCGCAGCCAGGCGGCGTTTCCTGACCGCATCCGCCAGCATCCGCAGCAGCGGCTCGGTGTCGTCCCAGCCGATGCAAGCGTCGGTGATTGATGTGGCATACGCCAGGGGTTGTCCCTCCACCAAATCCTGTCGGCCGGGGTTGAGATGGCTCTCGATCATGGCACCGATGATGCGGCTGTCTCCTGCTGCCACTTGTGCGGCCACATTCTGTCCCACGTCGATCTGGCGCTGGTATTGTTTGTTCGAATTGGCGTGCGAAAAATCCACCATGACCTGCGGTCGCAATCCGGCCAGCGCCAGCTCGCTGCACGCAGCTTCAACGTGCCCGGCATCGTAATTGGGCGCTTTGCCGCCGCGCAGGATGACATGGGTATCTTCATTGCCGGAGGTGCTGAACACGCCCACATGCCCGGCTTTGGTAATGGAAATGAAATGGTGGCGCGACTCTGCCGCCTTGATCGCGTCCACCGCAATACGCAGATTGCCATCGGTGCCGTTCTTGAATCCGACCGGACATGACAGGCCGGAGGCGAGCTGGCGGTGCGATTGCGATTCGGTGGTGCGCGCGCCAATCGCGCCCCATGCCACCAGGTCAGCAATGTATTGCGGTGAAATCAGATCAAGAAACTCGGTCGCGCAAGGCAAACCGATCTCGTTGATCTCCAGCAATAATTTACGCGCCAGACGCAGCCCGGTGTTGATATCAAAGCTTTCATCCAGATGCGGGTCGTTGATCAGACCTTTCCATCCCACCGTGGTGCGCGGCTTCTCGAAATACACCCGCATCACCACCACCAGATTGTGCGCCAGCTCGTCAGCCAGCGGTTTCAGCCTGCGCGCATAGTCCAGCGCGGCGACAGGATCATGGATGGAGCAGGGACCGATAATGATAAACATGCGGTCATCCGCGCCGCGCAATACGTCGTGGATGCGTGAACGGCCTTGCGCCACCACCTCCAGCACCTGCTCGCCAACGGGCAAATCCTGCATCAGCTGTGCGGGGGTGAACAGTTCGCCGCTTTGTTCGATGCGGGTGTCGTCGGTGCGGGTACTCATTCGTTCATCTCCTGTTGTCCCCCGGGTGTGCCGGGGCGGGTGCCATAAACCATCCAGCCTGCGCGCTGATGTCAGCCTAAATAAAAACCGCCAGAGCTCTGGCGGTCAAAGATAAAGCTGAACGCTGCCCGCCCCTGCCGCATCTGGCGCAGGATAAAGCTTGACACCAAGTCTGTAGTCAACGGCTCATGCTGCTTATCTTACCAAAGCCCGCCTGACAGCACTATCTGACTGCTGCAAACCACACCCATCCACCGCAAGCCGGATAGGTATAATCAAGCCACTGTTTTTCGGGGCGAGCAAAATGAGTACCATCGATCACAAAGCTTCCGGGCAAGAACACAGGCGAGACATGCGCTTCAGTGTCACCCAGGCGGCACTTATCGTACGACCCGGACAGGCCGATATACCCTGCGAAATACGGGATTTTTGTCTGGGCGGGCTGTCCCTCAAATTTACCCAGATTGACAGCAATCTTGATTTTGCAGCACTTGACAGTGCCAATGTTGAGATTACTTTCAGCCCTGCGCTATCCAATCCCGACTCGACACCATCGCCGCAAATATTTCGCATCCCGGCGCGACTCCTGAGGCCAAGCTCATCGGGCGTCGGAGTGGCTTTTTCCAGACAACCAGTGGATGCCCTGCGGGCGTTGCAAAAACTGCGCATGGCGAGCCATCGCCAGCAGATAGGCGCATCGGCGATCACCGCCGGCAGCACAAATTTGCGTGAAGTCTGTACAACCCTGCTGCATGAAACCCTCATGCAATCCCACAATTTGCTGGCGCGCATGATCGGCGACAAGCTGACCGCAGCCGCAATGCATGCAGTCAGCATTGTAGAGCACAGCGGGCTGCTGAATGCCCCGATTGAATTCAAAACGCAAGCGAACGCGGTGCAGGCAAGACTGCTTCGGGGGGTGCTCGGCGGCTTAAATCAACCGCCGCAAGCCTCGTCCCTGAAAGCCGCAGCACCCGACGGTCTCTCGCTGGTGGACGAGATGGACTTTGAAGACTGGCTCAGCACGTCGTCTGAAGTCACCCGACTGGAAGAACATTTTCAGGAGCAGCTCGCGGATATCGAGCCGCGTGTCAGCCAACTGTTTGCGCTCCCCTTCGATCACACCAGCAATCCATTCGGGCCCTCGCTGATTTGCCACGCTTACCGCAGCGCGATTCAAGACATGCCGTTAATGGCTAAAGCGCGCACCGTAGCTTACGCGACGCTGCGCGAGGTGTTGCTGGAACAGCTGACACCCCTCTACGCTGAGCTGCTCGCTTTACTGCCGGTGTCTGAGATCGAACTGGCTGGTCACGCTGTGGCTCCACAAAACGCCCAAGCCGACGCGCAACAGGAAGGGATCGCTGCCCCCTCCGCCTCATCGCCCAATACCGGTTCTGCCGCACAAAGCTCATCTGCACAGGGCTCCGCCCCTCAAAAAGGTGCGCTGGGTCGTCTGACCAGTTCACTGATGGATTTTTTCCGGGGTCAATCCGACGATGGTGCGACGTACCAGACAACACCCGGCACAGCCGCTTCACAGGAAGGGGCAAGCGCAGCTGCTTCACAAGGCGGATCAGGGTCAGGTGCAACCGCACCGCAGGCTGGGTCAAACCGTACGTTCTCTACCCCGCCCCTGACCCGCCAAAATCCGGATTATGCGGCATCGCCCGTCCTTCAGCGTCTCTCGGCTGCGGGTTCTCTGCCGCAGAATATGAACCCGGAAATGCGACGCTCGGTCGATATGTTTGGCGCGCTGTTCGATACCTTGCACGCTGAAAAATCAGTCAATGAGAGTATCCGCCCGTTTTTTGGCCAGCTGGAAGCGAGCCTGGTCAAACTAGCCGTATCCGATCCTGCGTTTCTCGCCTCACCCTCGCACCCTGCGCACAGGGTGCTCAACACCCTCGACCGCATCAGCATGATTGCCGGAGACGAGGGCAAAATCGCCGACACGCGCCTGCTGCGGCTCATGAGCCGCTGGACGGATCGCATCAATGCCGAGGCCGAAAAAAATCCCGGAATTTTTGAAGAAGCGCGCACCCAGCTGGAGCGCGTCGTCAAACCGCTGCTGGCTGAACGGACTGCGCGAATCGCGCGCCTGCAGGAAATCTGCGAAGGCCGCCAGCGTGCGGAATTGACCAAACTGGGCGTGGTCGCCGAACTGTTGCGCCGCATGGGCGAGCGCGAAGTCCCGACCATCGTCATCGAACTGATTAACGGCGGCTGGCGCAATGTCCTCTTGATGGCTGAATTGCGCCACGGTGAAAACAGTCCCGAAGTCCTCGCCGCGTGGCAGGCGCTTGAACAGCTGTCGCTGTGGCTGAATCAGGCGCGCACCGGACAGCCTACGCCGGGCGAGGCACAAGCGCTGCTGCAATATATTGACACCACACTCACCCATGTGTGCGCCGATAAATTTGCGCAGGACCGGATGCTCGACCAACTGGCACACACGCTCTTCGACCAGGACGAAGGCCAACACGAATACACCACCGTATCGGCCAAGCTGCGCGTCACCCCGCCTGAGGTTTTAAGCCCCGGGCAAGACAGTCTGCTGGAACGGCTCAGAGTCGGCGACTGGATGCAATTCCCCAATCTGGATGCGCCGCTTAATCTGGTGTGGGTGGGCAACAAGCCGCCGGTCTATGTGTTCGCGACCTATCGCGGCATCAAAAAACTCGACATCAAACAACAGGATTTGCTGCAATCGCTGGAAAAAAATGAGGCTCAGTGGACCGAGGATATGGAACTGCCGCTGATGGATCGCTCATACAGCGCGATGATCCAGAAAATGCAGCGCGATTTGATGTGGCAGGCGTCGCATGATCCTGTTACCGGACTGGCTAACCGCCACGCTTTCTTCCGCTCCATTCGTCGCGACTGGGTGCGCAACAAAAATACCGAACTCGACACTGGCTATGTGATCGGCATCATTCAGATCGAAACCCAAGATCTTGACGGCAAAACCCCCAGCGCCGACACGCGCAATGCATTCATGCGCGAAGCCGCGCAACTGATGCAGAACCAGCTTCCCATCGGCAACCTGCTGGCGCGTGCCGGCGAGCAGTCCATTGCCTACTGGGCGGCCATGCCGGACGCGCTATCGGCCAAACTCGCATCGACCAAACTGCTGAATGCCTTGAACCGTTTCAAGCCATCCATCGACGGCCACGATATTCACGCCAACGCCCACATCGGCCTGGTGTGGGCCAGCAACGGGCTCAACCCCGAGCGCGATTACGACAATGCCAATGCCGCATCCACCGCCGCACGCGAGTCTGGACAAACAGCCGTTGTTCTCTACCAGGACAGCGACCGGGATCACGACAAGCCTGTCTTTGCACTGGCAGAATGGGCGCATGAACTCACGCGCATTCTGTCGGAAAACCGCCTTGAACTGGATTGCCAGGCTGTCCTTGATCTTCGGAGCGGCACGCGCGATCCGGTGCATTACGAAATCCTGCTGCATCCCGTTGCTGCCACCCAAGCTGACGCCGATCAGCGAATCAACACCGACGATCTGTTAAGCGTGGCCGAACGTTTGCAACGCATTACCGAAATTGATCGCTGGGTCTTCAAGCAGGTGATCCTCTGGATGCAGGAGCATCCCGGCAGCATGGACACGATCGGCGGATTTGCCATCAAGCTGTCAGGTCAATCCATCGTCAATCCGCTGTTCCTTAATTTTCTGCTTGCCGAACTCGGGCGCGGCGATGTGCCCGCCCACAAAATCATTTTTTCGATCAGTGAAATCGCTGCGGCGGACGGCCACTCCCAGGCACAGCACTTCATTCGCCAGCTGCAACGTCTCGGCTGCAAATTCATGCTCGATGAATTCGGCCTTGGCAACAGCTCTTACACCGCACTCAAAAGCCTTAAACTCGATTATCTGAAAATCGACGGTTCACTGGTGCGCGAACTTTCCGCCAGCGTCATCGACGAAGCCATCGTTCGCTCCATTCTGGAAACCAGCACCTTTCTCAATGTCAACACCATTGCGGGCTTCGTGGAAAGCCAGGAATCGGAATCGAGGCTCAAGGAGATGGGCATACCGTTTGCGCAAGGCTCGCGTATCAGCGAACCTGTCGCGCTGGCCAGTTTGATCTAGAACCTGATCAATACCCGGGCACTCAACGGCTGATCGGCTTGTAGCGGATACGTTTGGGTTTGGCACCCTCTTCGCCCAGGCGCTTACGTTTGTCGGCTTCGTATTCCTGATAGTTGCCGGGGAAGAACACCACCTGCGAATCGCCTTCAAACGCCAGAATATGCGTGGCGATGCGGTCGAGAAACCAGCGGTCGTGCGAGATCACCATGACGCAACCGGCAAATTCGAGCAGTGCATCTTCGAGTGCGCGCAGGGTTTCCACATCCAGATCGTTTGATGGCTCATCCAGCAGCAATACATTGCCGCCTGCAATCAGGGTTTTGGCCAGGTGCAGACGCCCGCGCTCGCCGCCGGACAGATTGCCGACGATTTTCTGCTGGTCGCCGCCCTTGAAATTGAAGCGGCCAATATAGGCGCGAGAGGGCGTTTCATAGCGTCCAACCGTCAAAATATCGCGGCCTTCGGCGATCTCCTCGAACACGGTTTTGTTCGCCGACAAGACATCACGGCTTTGATCGACATACGCCATTTTGACGGTCGAGCCGATCACGATTTCGCCGCTGTCCGGCTGTTCGCGACCGGTAATCATTTTGAAAAAGGTCGATTTGCCTGCGCCGTTGGGGCCAATGATGCCGACGATTGCACCGGGCGGGACGGTAAAACTCAGATTGTCGATCAGCAGCCGGTCGCCAAAACTTTTCGTCACGCCGTTGAATTCAATCACCTTGTCTCCCAGGCGCTCGCCCACCGGAATAAAGATTTCCTGGGTCTCATTGCGCTTCTGGTATTCAACCGAGTTCAGTTCTTCAAACCGCGCAATCCGCGCCTTGGATTTTGCCTGGCGCGCCTTGGGATTCTGGCGCACCCATTCCAGCTCCTGGCGGATGGTTTTGATGCGCCCGGATTCCTGCTTCGACTCGGTTTCCAGCCGCGCCTCTTTCTGCTCCAGCCAGCTTGAGTAATTACCCTTCCACGGAATGCCGTGGCCACGATCCAGCTCCAGAATCCACTCCGCAGCGTTGTCCAGAAAATAACGATCGTGCGTCACCGCCACGACGGTTCCCGGATAGCGCACCAGAAACTGTTCCAGCCAGTCTACCGATTCCGCATCAAGGTGATTGGTCGGCTCATCCAGCAGTAGCATATCGGGGTTGGACAGCAGCAACTGGCACAACGCCACGCGACGCTTTTCGCCGCCCGACAGCGTACTCACTAGCGCATCCCACGGCGGCAGACGCAAAGCATCAGCCGCAATCTCCAACTGCGTATCCGAATCGGCACCGGCGGTAGCAATAATCGCCTCGCATCGCGCCTGCTCTTCTGCCAGTTTGTCGAAGTCGGCATCCGGCTCAGCGTAGGCGGCATACACCTCTTCCAGCCGGTTTTTCGCGTCAACGATTTCTTTCATGCCGGCTTCCACCGCCTGACGCACCGTATGATCCGGATCAAGCTGCGGCTCTTGCGCCAGGTAGCCAATACGCAAATTGGCCATCGGCACAGCCTCGCCTTCGATGTCCGTATCGACCCCCGCCATGATCTTGATCAGCGTGGATTTGCCCGAGCCGTTCAGACCCAGCAAGCCGATTTTGGCACCGGGGAAAAATGACAGCGAAATGTCTTTGAGAATCTGCCGCTTCGGCGGCACGATCTTGCCAACGCGATTAAGGGAGTAAACGTATTGCGCCATAAATTAATCAACATCCTGAGAATCATGCATCCGCAGAGCATAGCAGCCTTGTATCATGCTCACAAAACAGGCGTAATACACCTCTATAACGCATTTCAACGCCATCAACCCTGTTGTCACGCCGAAGCGACGACAGGCAAATTCCTCTCAATTTCGTCGTTGTCGGATTTCTTTACACCTGCGCTATCGTCACAATCTCATAAGAAACAGTGGCTTAAAAACATAACCCCCCCCTCCAAGCCCGGGCAGTTCTGAAAATATGTCGGAAAACTTTCCAAGCTCCGGGAAGGCGCCTCCATGAATCCCCATAAAAACAAGACTTTATATTTTTGGCAAACTTATTGCTTATCTGCTTGGACAAGTTTTACGTGTACTATCCCGACGTATCATTCGCATTGAGTTTTAAATAATCAGCCGGATTCAACAAACAAGGCTGGAGGAGATTTAAGGATGAAAACCAGAAATTCACTGTATGCCGTGCTGTTAGGTGCCTG
>JAYVLR010000119.1:0-5703 GCA_043759395.1 Thiobacillaceae bacterium | reverse complement strand
TGAATGACTGAACCTGCATTGCCTGAACTGCGCATCGGGCACGGCTTCGACGTGCACGCGTTTGCCGACAACCGCAAACTGATTCTCGGCGGCGTGGAGATTGCGCATGACCGCGGGCTGCTCGGCCACTCCGATGCCGACGTGCTGCTGCATGCGATTTGCGATGCACTCCTGGGCGCGGCAGCGCTGGGCGATATCGGCCGCCATTTCCCCGATACCGATCCCGCCTATGCGGGCATCGACAGCCGCAGTTTGCTGCGTCACGTTGCGCTGCAGCTCGCCGCGCTGGGGTGGCAAGTCGGCAATGTCGACGCGACCATCATCGCACAAGCGCCCAGGATGGCCCCGCATATCGCTACGATGACCGCGCACATTGCAGCCGACCTGGGCGTGGCTGTGGCGCGCGTGAATGTGAAAGCAACGACAACAGAACGACTGGGGTTTACCGGGCGCGGCGAAGGCATCGCCGCAGAGGCAGTGTGCATGATTGTAAAAACGCAGGCGTGACAGGTGAAGCCGATCGTGAGGCGGAATCTTCCGCGCGATTGCTCAAACGTGTTGCCGAAACCAGAGTGGTTGATGGCGTCCCCACGGGGATTCGAACCCCGGTACCTACCGTGAAAGGGTAGTGTCCTAGGCCTCTAGACGATGGGGACCTGGACGACGGTGTGAACCGTCAGTGCTGGCTTTCGTCAGCGTTTGGATAGTTGCGTCAAAGTGATGCCGAGCAACAATCCGATGAAACCGAATGGTATCAGTGAAAGCCAGAATAGCGCCTCTTCACTCTTCTCAAACAATTTCCAAAACCCTATTGCTAATCCGGTGAGGGTGAGAGCCAGACCAAATAGTGTGGTGATGACACCCGGATTTTTCATCAGTGCATTCATTTGGTGGAGGTAAGCGGGATCGAACCGCTGACCTCTTGCATGCCATGCAAGCGCTCTCCCAGCTGAGCTATACCCCCAACGAAGCCGCGCATTCTATAGCGGTTGCGCGTGCTTGTAAACCGGGAATTTATGCGTCGGGGAAAAACTTGCCGGGATTAAGCAGGGCATAGGGGTCGAACTGGTGTTTGATATTGCGCATCAGGGTGAGCGTAGGGGTGTCGATTTCCTGCGGGACGAAACGACGTTTCTCGGTGCCGATGCCGTGTTCACCGGAGAGGGTGCCACCGAGCGCGATCACTTTTTGCATGATCTGGGTCAGACAGTGTTCGGCGCGTGTCATTTCATTTTCGTCGTCGGGGTGTACCATCAGATTGATGTGCAAGTTGCCGTTCCCGGCGTGGCCAAATGTCACGATGGCGAGTTGATGCTGCGTACTGAGCCCATCGATAAACTCAACGAACTCGGGCAGGGCGGAGACCGGAACCACAACGTCTTCGTTAATTTTGAGCGGGGCGAGGCGTTTGACTGCGTGTGATAAGGATTTGCGTGCAGTCCATAGCCGGGCCGTGTCCGCAGCATTCATGCTTTCACGTAGCTCAAGCATATCCGTACCCGCGAGTGCGGATTTGAGCGCTGCGATTTGTCGTGGCAGATCGGTGCGGGCGCCGTCCGCCTCAACCATTAGCAGTGCCCCGGTGCCCGGCGGAAAGTCGTCCGCAGCACCCGCAAGGGGTACGCCGGCGGGTACCCCGCTGCTGCGCAGCGACCCTTCCGCAGCACCCGTCGGGCGGATGGCATTGATGGCGCGACGATCCATGAATTCAAGCGCGCAGGGGACGACGGCCTGGCGCATGATCCGGCTTACTGCGTCGAGTGCTGCGCGGTTGCTGGCATAACACACGCGCAGGGTGGCAACCGATTCAGGTGCAGGCAGGAGTTTGAGGGTGGCTTCTGTGATGAGTGCGAGCGTGCCTTCAGAGCCGACCAGCAGGCGTGTCAGATCGTAGCCGGTCACGCCCTTGCTGGTGCGGCAGCCGGTGCGGATTTCATCGCCATTGCCAGTCACTGCGCGCAGACCCAGCACGTAGTCGCGGGTTACGCCGTATTTCACCGCGCGCGGGCCTGCCGCGTTCATCGCAAGATTGCCGCCGATGCGGCAATAAGTGCTGCTGCCGGGATCGGGTGGATAGAACAGCCCCGCACTGCGGGCAAGGGTGTCGATCGTTTCCGTAATGACACCGGCTTCGACCACGATCAGACGGTTGTCAGGGTCGAATTCGAGGATACGTTTCATGCATTCGTAGCTGACGACGACACCGCCTGTAACAGGCAACGCGCCGCCGACATTGCCTGACCCCGCGCCCCGTGCGACCAGCGGAATGCGATGCTTGATCGCGACATGGACGAGTGCGGCGACATGATCGTGATGTTGGGGAAATAAAACAGCGGCAGGGCGTACGCGTTTTGGCGTTTCGTCCGCGCTGTACAGCGCGAGCGTGGCATCGTCATCGAATACGCGCGACTCGCCCAGGGCGGAACGAAAGCCAGCAAGTGCAGCAGGCGCGAGCATGAAAAGTGCCAGAGAATTCAGGCTGCGTCTTCCGGTGGCAACTGCGCGATCAGTTGCGCAACCGTGTCGGCATCAAAGTCCATGCCGATGTCCCAGCCGGGGTTGAGCGCGATATGGAAGCCGCCGTCCATGCGCCGTAACAGCCACGAAAATTCGGTCAGCAAGCCGCCGCTGTAATCGGGAAAATCAGCCACCATCGATTTCGCGCGTTCGGGGCTGGTGAAGAGCACCAGCACCCGCTCGCCGTCTTCATCCGCAACAACTAGCGGTTGCGCCTGGGTGGAACGCTGGAAGCCCTGGATCGCATCTTTTTCGTCCTTCACCGGCATGAATACCTGCTGGCCGAGCAGGCGCAACACAAAATCTTCAGCCTCGGCTTCACCCTTGTGGACAGCCATCAGTTCTTGTTCGAGGTCGTTGTGGGGTATGAAGTTCATGGCGAAATTGGAGGTGGGTTTGCTGGTAAGTGTAACTGATGGCGGCGTATTCGGCTGCGGTTAGGTGGCTGGAGATGGGCTGCCCCAAACGGATTGGCGTCACTCAGGCTTTCCAGCGCTCAGGATGTGCCCAGTAACGCGCATTGAGCCAATCCGGCACTGGTTTGTAGGTGGCGAGGTCATGGCGGTAAATCGTGATTTCTTCGATGTCGTCGTGTCCCAGTGTGTCGTAGCCAATGGCTAGAAACGCCAGTCTGTCCAGCGCGCAGTGCGGGCCTGCGATGACCACGATGCAGGGTGCGATAAAGTCGCGCACCTGGCTGAGTAGTGTGCGCGCCTTTGCGGCATCAAGTCCTTCCAGTGCCGCCATGATGACGGCGCATTGTGCGGGTGTGTCGGGCGGCGCGCCGGGTGGGCAAAACCGGATAGTCGTGCCGGGCGATGCGGTGCGCGCGGCATCCAGCGCCGAAGCGTCGAGTGCGCTGATCGACACTGGTGCAATACGGCTGAGTTCGGCGCCAAATATCACGCGCCAGTTCATGGGGAATGTGTCATACAACAACGCGGATCAAGCGGGTTTTTGCCAGGCGGTCGTGCAGAAACTGTCCGTCGCGATCAAACCAGGCCCAGATAATTGACGTGCCGAAAAAGCTCACGCCCAGCAATGCCAGGATAAAACGCAGCGCGGCTTGTTTCAGCGGGATCAGTTTGCCATCGAGATTAACCAGCTTGATGCGCCAGGTTTTCATCGCCAGCGTCTGGCCGCTACGCAGCCAGAATGCACTGAAATAGGCAAACAGCACGCCGATCAGGTAAATTTGAAAAACAACTTGTTTCCAGCCGCTCTGCGCATTTCCCGTCAAGCGGATAAACAAAAAAGAGGCGATAAACAGGACGGCCACGACCAGGAGCAACTCATAAATCATTGAGGCGAGACGGGCACGGAGGGTAGCTGTAGATTCTGTAGTTGCGTTGTGGGTCATGGTCGAACTATATTCCGGTCTGGGTGCGGCGCTTTGCCGCGATGTGAGCCAGGGAGGCACTGATTAATTCAATTTCGTCGTTCCCGCGCAGGCGGGAACCCAGCCAAATCAAGGCACTGGATTTCCGCATTCACGGGAATGACGAGTTAATCAGCGTTTCCCCTAGCGTTAATAACAATCAGGAGGGAGCTGGATGCATATCGTAAAGCAACTCATGGCGATTCCGGGCGTGATTGCTGCGGGTGAGTTTGCCTATCGTGGCGATCGTTTCTCGTACGAAGGCGCATTGACCGACGAATTCGCCCGCATGGCGTCGATTTTATGTCGTGCCAATACCTTAAGCGTCAACATGCAGTCGGAAATTTTCGATTCGTTTCATGAGAACTGCGGATGCCGGCCCGTGCAAGGCTGGATCACGCGGGGCAATCATGTCACGGTTTGCGTGATCAGTAATTATTTCTGTTTTATCGAAAACCGCAATGAGCTATTGAACGATGTGATGACCATCATGCGCGCCAAGGTGGGTGATATTCGGGACGATTTGCTGGTCAATTTGTACGCCAAAATCGGCGGTGATGTTAAAGAAGCACTGTATTAATCATAGAGCGGTACTGATTGGGACGGAGGGAGTGGACACTATGAATCTTGAGAAACTAATGGATTTGCCCGGCGCAATGGCCGCATTTACGTACACGGACAAGGGCGAGTTGCAAACGCATACTATCCGTTCCGGCAACGAGATTACGCCCCAGGTGCTGGGTTTGCTGACCCGCTCGTGCGTGGCGAATCAGGCCATTGCCGCGATGGAAGCCAGTGGCTGGGAAGCGGTGACCGGGCAGGGCGGATTTCAGCCCTTGCAGGGGTTTTCAGTCGTCGGGCTGGAATGGTCGGTAGTGGTCAGCGGTAATTGCGGCGTGATCGCCAGGAATCGCGATGTTGACTACGAAGCCACATTCAGCGCTTTGCAGGCAGTCTGAGGACATCGCATGTCACTGAAAAAGATATTGGTGCTGGATGGGGTGGTGGCGGTGTGCCGTTTTCGCGATGACGGCATCATCATGGACGCGGCCGGTATGCTGCCGCAAGACATCATGGAGCGGATGGCCAAGTTTGCGCAGTGGTATCGCCGCATGGTGTCCAGCAATACGGATCTGTTATCGCTGTTTTCCCAGATGCGGGGTTGGTCGCCGTCACAAGGCTGGACGGTGCGCGGTGATTCGATGACCGTATGCAGTGTAGGCAACACCGTGTGCCTGATCGAAAATGCGCAAAGCTCGCTGAACGAAGTCATGCGGGCGCTGGGTGAAGCGGCGCACGAATAAGCGAAATCCCTGTGAATTTACCGTGCGCTCATCATTCTGGGTACGTCCGGATTATGAGCGCACGCGGCGTTTCTGGCGGTGTTCGGAGCACCGTTTTACAGAACCCATGAAATTTATTTTCACACTTGTGAAAACCACAGAGTAAGTTTCGATCCAACAAGTAGGCCACGCAAAGTACGTCGCCCGCACAGAATTGCGGAAAAAATAAATCATCGTAAGACTCCAGGGGAGAGCAGCATGAACTACCATTTTGCCGTCAGCCGTCAGCCGTCAGCCGTCAGCCGTCAGCCGTCAGCCGTCAGCCGTCAGCCGTCAGCCGTCAGCCACGGCCTACCCTTTATGCCCTTCAGGGTGCTTGCGGGTGCAGCCGTCAGCCAGTTCTAACGCCGCGATTGCAACCCGCATGGGAGCGCACCATGCGTAAACTCGCTGCCATCCTCCTCCTGCCGTTTGCGTTTGCCACCGCGCATCTTGCACAAGCCGCCATCATCCCCGGCGCCACGC
>JAYVLR010000118.1:0-4393 GCA_043759395.1 Thiobacillaceae bacterium | reverse complement strand
GTTTGCGACGATGGCGACCGCAGGCGGACAAGTGCGGGGCGACCTGTTGCTGGACACCGAATTGACTGAGTTTTATCACGACGCAGAAACTTCGCCCGGCAGCGTGCGTGTAGCGCTGCGCGCCGAGTTGATCGACCTGAAAAGCCGGGTGTTGATTAGCCGGAAAACGTTTGAACAGCGTGTTGTATTGCCAAGTTATGACGCACAAGGCGCAGCGCTGGGTTTTAGTCAGGCCAGCAGTCAGGTACTGGACGATGTCGTGTTGTGGCTTGCAGCGGTAAAGAAATAACTTATAGTCAAAGCACCATTTCAATAACTAAAGGAGACACCATGAAATCCCTGATCGCTACCTTGTTGCTGTGTTCCGTCGCCAGCTTTGCCCACGCAGAAAAAGCCGAAAAATTCGGCAATGTCGAGGTTCACTACAATGCCCTGACCACCGACGAACTCCTGCCCGAAGTGGCGCGATCCTACAAAATCGAGCGCAGTAAAACCCGCGGCCTGCTGACGATTGCGGTACTGAAGAAAAACAAGATGGGCGTGCTGGTGCCGTCGCCTGCAAATATTTCAGTCTTCGCGACCAACCTCACGCAGCAGTTAAGCCAGATTCCCATGCGGGAAATCAAAGAGGGGGCGGCGGTGTACTACCTCGGCGAGTTTCGCGTTGCACCGCCCGATACTTTGACCTTTAACAGCACGGTCGAAGTAAAGGGCGACCCCAGGCGCGAAGTCAAATTCAACCAGCAGTTCTTCAAGTAAGCGTGCAGTTGACAAGAAGAAAAAGCCCGGAAATCCGGGCTTTTTTTGTGGGTTAAAAGTAGCTCAGAACCAGCCGCGATAAACCCCACAGGCCGAATCCCGTAACCAGCAGCCCAGCCGACCGGCGCACCCACGGGTGCTGCATGAACGGTTGAATCTGTCGTGCAAACAGGCCCATGCTGAGCAGATTGGGCAGCGTGCCCAATCCAAACGCCAGCATCAGCGCCGCGCCGGATGCGGCGCTGCCCGCAGCCAATGCCGACACCAGAATGGAGTACACCAGCCCGCAGGGCAGCCAGCCCCATGCCATCCCCGCGAGGATGGCGCGCGGTGCGGTTGTCACCGGGATCAGTTTCTGAAACAGCGGCTTAACGCGCCGCCAGATCACGCCGCCTGCGCGCTCAAACACCAGCACGCTTTGTGACAGGCCAGCGAGATAGAGGCCGAGCATAATCATCACAACCTGTGCCAGCACATAGAGCAGATTTTGTACCGGCAGAAAATGTGCGACTTGAAGCGCGCCGCCGAACGTCCCCGCCAGCGCACCGAACAGCGTGTACGACAGGACGCGCCCCGCGTTATACGCCAGATGCAACCGAAACGGCGGCGCGCTGCCGTCGGCACGAAACGAAAATGCAGCAACGATGCCGCCGCACATGCCGATGCAATGCACGCCGCCCAGGAGTCCGGCGAGCAAGGCGGAGAGCAGGGAAAATTCGATCATTTAAACCCTTTCACCACAGAAACACAGAGGCATGGAGAAAAACATAAGTGAGTGTTGCGTGGGGTATGGATTTAAGGATTTCTCTGTGCCTCTGCGTCTCTGTGGTGAGTGGTTTTTAATCGCCCCACCAGCCACACCAAAACCAGTACCGGCAAGCCAATCAGCGCGGTGCCGGTGAAGAAGTCCGCCCAGCCATAGGCATCGACGAACTCACCGGAAAAGCCCGCGATGAATTTTGGCAGCAGTAACATGACCGAGGTGAACAGCGCATATTGCGTCGCTGAATATGCCTGATTAACCAGGCTCGACAGGTAGGCGACGAAGGCGCTTGATGCGATCCCGGCAGCGAGATTGTCTGCCGACACGGTAATCATCAGCGCGCCCACGTCGTGCCCGCGCCCAGCCAGCCACACGAACAGCAGGTTGGTTGCAGCCGACAGTACCGCGCCCAGAAACAGGGTGCGCATCACGCCGAGGCGCATTGTCAGCAAGCCGCCCGCAGCCGCACCGACGATGGTCATGATCACGCCGTAGACTTTGGAGACCGTCGCGACTTCGTCCTTGGTAAAGCCCAGCTCCTGATAAAACGGATTACTCATCACGCCCATCACCACGTCCGAGATGCGGTAAGTTGCGATCAGCGCCAGCATCAGCGCGGCCTGCCATTTATAGCGCTGGATGAAGTCGATAAAAGGCGCCAGCACCGCGCTGTAAAACCACGCCGTTGCAGCCAGCAGCCAGCCTGACAAACCCGCTGCGGCAAATCGTTCGCGCGTGTGCGCCTCGCGCTCGGTGGTAGCGGCGGAAATGATTCGCACCGGCTCGCGGATGATGAGCGTAGTGAGAATGCCCACCCCCATCAGTGCCGCCATCACCGTGTACGCCACCTGCCATGGATGAAAGTCGTAGGTCGCCTCGGACGGATCAACGCTTGCCGCAATCCACAATGCGCCCGCACCTGCCGTAATCATCGCCATACGGTAGCCTGCCTGGTACGTTGCCGCCATCGCCCCCTGCTTTTCAGCTTCCACCGCTTCGATGCGGTAGGCATCGAGCGCGATGTCCTGCGTGGCCGAAGCGAAGGCCACGGCCAGCGCGAAGTACACCGTGTGCGTCAGATTCAGTACCGGGTCGGTATTCGCCATGCCGAGCAGCGCGGCGACGATGCAGAGTTGCGACACCAGCAGCCACGCCCGCCGCTTGCCCAGCCGTGCGGTCAAAAACGGCAGCGGCAGCCGGTCTACCAGCGGCGACCACAAAAACTTGAAGCCATACGCCAGCCCCACCCAACTCAAATGCCCGATTGTCGCGCGCGCAATGCCCGCCTCCGACAGCCAGAACGACAGCGTGCCCAGCACCAGCAGCAGCGGCAGCCCGGCAGAAAAGCCGAGGAACAGCATGCCGATGACGCGCGGGTGGGTATAGATTTTTAGGGCGTTGAGCCAAGGGTGTGCCATGGTGAGGAGTGAGATGTAAGGAGGTTAAGTGCGGGGTGCGGTGTATTCGCGCAGCCAGGCGGCGAGCGTGACTTCGTCCCATTCGCTCGACGCGACCGCGAGCATAGTGAGTACGCATTCCGCATCGCTTGCAATGAGTTCAAACCCGTTCAACCACAGAAACAATTCCATAGCGACAAACGCCGTGCGTTTATTGCCATCGACAAACGGGTGATTTTTGGCGAGGCCGACGGCATAGCTGGCGGCCAGAGCAGAAGCATCGGGTTCGTCATAGATCGCCAGATTAAGCGGTCGCGCCAGCGCGGAATCAAACAACCCTTCGTCGCGAAATCCCATCGCCCCGCCGTGCTCGGCCAGTTGCTCGTCGTGTGCCGCAATCAGCACGGCGCGGTCGAGCCAGATCCAGCTGCTCACTTCGCCAACGCGTGCAACACCGCACGGCGTTTTTTCATGATCGAGCGCGCCGCGTCCATCTGTTTCTCGAAGGCCGGGTCGTAGGGCGTCATCGCCACACCGTCCGGCGTTTCGGTCACAAACACCGTATCGCCTTTTTCCAGCTTCAACCGCGCCAGCACTTCCTTGGGCAGGATCAGGCCGACTGAATTACCGATTTGAGTGAGTTTCAGGGCGTGCATTGCAGACTCCTGTTGGTTATAACGGTTGTTATATTAGCCCGTGATGCGGCATAAGCCAAGAGATAGGCCACCGCATGAGCGGCAACACGGTTGGTGCAATGCTAGCGATGTGCTAGTGTCATGCTATATCCAGCCTCAAGGAGTCTACGGTGAGCAGCAAATCCCAACCTCCAGCGAGCGCCGCGCAGTTCAACGTGCGCCTGCCCACCGAACTGAAAGCCCGGCTGGAAAGCTACGCGCAACTGGTCGGCCGCCCCCAAGCCACCGTGGCGAGCGATGCCCTGGCCGATTATCTCGACTGGCGCACGCCGCAGATCGAAGCCTTGAAACAAGCCGTCGCCGCCGCCGACCGGGGCGAGTTCGCCAGCACCAACGAAGTCGAGCAATTCTTCAAAGCGTATGAAACTTAAATGGACGCGCGCCGCACTTGCCGACTTGCAGCAGATTCTGGATTTCATCGCAGGAGACAATCCGCAAGCGGCGCGCGTGCTCGCGGCGGGCTTTAAACTCACGGCCGAACATCTAGTCCTGCATCCCTTCATCGGACGGCGTGGCGACCTCGAAGGCACCCGCGAACTGATGCTGCACCGTAATTATTTGCTTACCTACCGGGTTGGCAGCGAGGCCGTCGAAATCCTGCAAATCTGGCATGTTGTGCAAAAGCGCTTTCATTGAACATTGCGCCTGGGATAAGATGCCGCCATGAGTCAGCCAACAGCGAAGGTCGCCATTTTCAATAAGCCCGCCTACCCGGTAAGTGAAGCCGCATACATTCTGAACCTCCCCCCAGCCACGGTTAAAGCCTGGAGCTTTGGCCA
>JAYVLR010000117.1:0-9815 GCA_043759395.1 Thiobacillaceae bacterium | reverse complement strand
GCCGTTGGCGGGCCGCAGTACGACACGCTGGATCGCCCGCTACGCCCGGAGCGCGGTCTCTTGCGCATTCGCAAGGAACTCAATCTGTTTGCAAACCTGCGTCCGGCGCTGCTGTATCCGGAACTGGCCGGGGCATCGTCGCTGAAGCCTGAAGTGGTGTCGGGGTTGGACATCATGATCGTGCGCGAACTGACGGGCGATGTGTATTTTGGCCAGCCGCGCGGGATTGAACTCCGGCCAGGCCCGGATGGAACGAGCGAGCGCGTCGGTTTCAATACCATGCTGTATGCCGAATCCGAGGTGCGGCGGGTAGCGCATGTGGCGTTTGGCATTGCGATGAAGCGCGGCAAAAAGCTCTGCTCGGTGGAAAAAGCCAACGTGCTGGAATGCTCGGAACTGTGGAAAGAAATCATCATCGAGGTTTCCAGAAACTATCCTGATGTGGCGCTTTCGCACATGTATGTGGACAACGCGGCGATGCAGCTGATTCGCGCACCGAAGCAGTTTGACACGGTGGTGACCGGCAATATTTTCGGCGACATCCTGTCCGATGCAGCCTCGATGCTGTCGGGCTCGATCGGCATGTTGCCGTCGGCCTCGCTGGATGAGAATAACAAGGGGATGTATGAGCCGATTCATGGCTCGGCTCCCGATATAGCAGGCAAAGATATCGCCAATCCGCTGGCAACGATTTTGTCGGTGGCGATGATGTACCGCTATACCTTTGCCGATATGGCGACATCAGATCGAATTGAAAACGCGGTGAAAAAAGTGATTGCTCAGGGCTATCGCACTGCGGACATCTGGACGGCAGGCACTACGCGCGTGAGTTGTTCCGCGATGGGCGATGCCGTAGTCAAGAACGTGTGAGGAAATAAAAATGATGAAAGTAGGATTGGTTGGCTGGCGCGGCATGGTGGGTTCGGTGCTGATGGGGCGCATGAAGGACGAGCGCGATTTTGATTTGATCGAGCCGGTTTTTTTTACCACTTCGAATGTCGGCGGAACAGGTCCCGATATTGGCAAAGACGTGCCGCCGTTGAAAGACGCTATGTCGATCGACGAACTGCGCGCGATGGATATCATCATTACGGCGCAAGGCGGCGATTACACCAGCGCGGTCTATCCGAAATTGCGCGAAGCGGGCTGGAAAGGCTACTGGATTGACGCGGCATCTGCGCTGCGCATGAAGGATGAGGCCATTATCATTCTTGATCCGGTCAACCGTGATGTGATTAAAAACGGCATCGCGAGCGGCGTTAAAACCTATGTTGGCGGCAACTGTACGGTGTCACTGATGTTGATGGCCATCGGCGGGCTGTTCGATGCGGGGTTGGTCGAGTGGATTTCTCCCATGACCTACCAGGCGGCCTCGGGTGCGGGCGCGCGCAATATGCGCGAACTGATTCAGCAGATGGGCGCGATCAATGCCGAAGTGCAGCATCTGCTCGACGACCCTGCTTCGGCGATTCTTGAAATCGACAAAAAAGTGGCCGATTTCATCCGCTCCGACCAGTATCCGCTGGATGCATGGCCGGTGGCGCTGGCGGGTAATCTGATTCCGTGGATTGATGTTGCGCTGGCTTCCGGCCAGAGCAAGGAGGAATGGAAAGCCCAGGTTGAGGCGAACAAGATCATGGGGCGCAGCGACCGGCCAATCCCCATCGACGGACTGTGTGTGCGCGTCGGTGCGATGCGTTGCCACTCGCAGGCGCTTACCATCAAGCTGACCCGCGACGTGCCGCTGGACGACATTCACGGCCTGATTGCGGCGCATAACGATTGGGTCAAAGTGGTGCCGAATGATCGGGACACCACCCAGCGTGAACTGACCCCGGCAGCGGTCACCGGGACGCTGTCCGTGCCCGTTGGCCGTATGCGCAAACTGACGCTCGGGCCGGATTATCTGACCGCCTTTACCGTTGGCGATCAGCTGCTGTGGGGGGCGGCTGAACCTTTACGGCGTATGCTGCGGATCGTTCTGGAAGGCTGAAATAGCCGAATTCGCGACACCTGCTTTCATCTGGTTCGGTTTATGTTCTAAAGATTACGCGTGCCAAGCCGTCAATACAGTCGATGAGTATTCAACAGTTTCCTGGGTTCAGGAAGCAAATAGGGAGAAATGGGATGAAATTGAAGCGCTTTACCACCCAGCTAATGGCTGCTGGTTTGATTGCACTGCCTCTGATGGCGCATTCAGCGGGGCTTGGCAAGCTCTCGGTGACCTCAGCGTTGGGTCAGCCCCTGGCAGCCGAAATCGAGTTGCTGGCAGCAGATAAAACCGAACTCGACAGCCTTGCGGCCAGCCTTGCTTCCGATCAGGCGTTTCGTGATGCGCGCATTGAATATTCTCCGGTGTTGTCCATGCTCCAGTTTGCAGTGGAGAAAAGGCCCAACGGCAAAGCAGTGCTAAAAGTGACCTCTAGTCGCCCGGTGAATGATCCATTCATCGATATGCTGGTCGAGTTGAATTGGGCATCCGGGCGCATGGTGCGCGAATACACAGTGTTACTGGATCCACCTGGCGCCACTGCGCCACAGACCGTAGCGCCGGTGGTGATCGCGCCCGCTCAAACCGCACTTCCAGCGCCCACCGTTAAACCTCAAGCCGCACCGGAGCCTGCACCTGCCGTTGCCAAATCGGTCGCGTCCGCAGTCGTCAAGTCGAAAAAACCCAAACCTGAGCCCAAGCCCAAGCCCGAACCGCAAGAGACCGTTGCGGCAGAGCCCGCTCCGGACAAAACGCAGCCGTCCGCATCGGCAACTGATGCGGTACGCGTCAAACGCGGCGACACCCTGGCCGGCATTGCAAAACGCATTCGCCCCGAAGGAATCGGCCTGGAGCAAGCGCTGGTCGGCCTGTATCGCGAAAATACCGATGCATTTGATGACAAGAATATTAATCGCCTGAAGGCAGGCAAGATGCTGAAAGTACCGAGCGCAGAAGCGCTGGCAGCAATTGACAGCAAGGAAGCGCGGCGCGAAATCAAGTTGCAGACAGACAACTGGCAGGCTTATCGCCAGAAATTGGCGGATGCGGTCCGCAGCGCACCTGAACCCACAGAAAAAGCTCAGCCAGGGCAGTCGGCCAGCGGCAAAATTACTTCCAAAGTGGAAGACAAGGCCAAACCTGCTGTCGCGGCGACCAAGGACGTTTTGAAATTATCCAAAGTCACGCCGCCTGTGCCGAACGTAAGCACCACAAGCAAGGCAGCAGAAGCGCAAGCGATGAAGGACAAGCTGCGTGCGCAGGAAGAAGATGCGACCGCGCGCGAGAAGGCGCTCAACGAATCCGGTAGCCGTGTATCCGCACTTGAAAAGCAAGTGGCGGATATGCAGACATTGGTGAAAATGAAAGAAGAAGCAGCCAGGCAAGCAAAAGCTGTTACGCAAGCGGCTAAAGCAGCCAAGCCCGCACCTGCTCCGGTTGCCCCTGTGGTGGCAGCCCCCATTGCCGAGCCTGAGCCAGCAGCTGCATGGTATGCACCGTTGTTGAATAACCCGTTGTATTGGGCTGCGGGTGCCGTGACGGTCGGTTTGGGCGGTTTGCTATGGTGGATGATGAGCGGCGGTCGTCGGCGTAAACCGGCTCCCTTGTTTGAAGACAGTATTATGAGTGGCGGCGATATTTCGCCCAATACGGTGGTTGGTGCGGCCTCGGGTGGCAGTATCAATACCGGTGACACCTCGTTTTTGACCGACTTTAGCCAGGCAGGTCTGGGAACCATAGACACGCATGATGTTGACCCGATCGCTGAGGCCGAAGTTTATATGGCCTACGGACGTGACGCGCAGGCAGAAGAAATTCTGAAGGAGGCGATCCTTAAAAATCCGGACCGCCACGAAGTTCGCATGAAGCTGCTGGAAATTTATGCGGCGCGCCGTAATCCAGAGGCTTATCAAGGTGTGGCGAGCGACCTGTTTGCCGCGCTTGGCAACAAGTCCGGTGGTCTGTGGGATAAAGCCGCAGAAATGGGGCGCAGTATTGATCCGACCAATCCGTTGTATGGCGGTGTGCAGGCGAGTGCTCCCGGCGTTCAGGTACAGATCGTCGAGACGGTCGCAGCGACAACCGCTATCGGCGGTGGAGTAATGGCGTTTGATGCACTGGTTGGCGGCAGCGCTGTTGCATCCGGGAAGGCAAGTGCTGGATTGGAATTTGAAAGTGCAGGCCATGTGCTGGATTTTGATGTGAGTCCCGCCGTGCAAGCGGCACCTGTTGCAGCGCCCACGAATGAACTGGATTTTGATTTATCGAGCCTGGATATTCCTGAAGCGGCACACGATGATCTGGACTTGGGTTTGAGTCTGGACGATGACAACGGCCCGGACAGCAAATTTGATTTCAGTGGTCTGGATCTGGATCTGGGTGATGCCGGTGCAGGCGATGCCGAACTGGATGAAGTTGGCACCAAGCTCGACCTTGCTCGCGCCTATGTGGAAATGGGCGACAAGGAAGGGGCACGTGAAATCCTGAACGAAGTGATTGCCGAGGGCAACGACAAACAAAAAGCGGCTGCAAAAGGCATGTTGGGTTCGCTTGCATAAATCTTTGCATCCTGCCGCCCGCATCCTGTTGTGGTGCGGGTGGGCGACTGGCGTTGAACTCGCGCCGTTGCCCACGCTCCTGGGATTGGCCGTCGTTAGCGCGACGGCTTTTGTTTTTGTGCGGTTTCGCTGTGGTGCATGGCGCTTGCTGCGCCGGTCGCGCTGGCTCATGCTGGTATTGCTGTTGACCTACGCTTACTCCCTCCCCGGCCAACTTGTATGGCCTGAACTGGGCGCGGCGAGCCCGACGATTGAAGGCGTGAAGTGGGGTGGGGTGCGCATTCTGCGCCTGGTATTGATGCTGGTTGCGCTGGCGGCTTTGCTTGCAAGTACAGAGCGTTCGCGATTTATTTATGGCCTGTATGTTCTGGCGCGACCGCTGACCGCATTGGGCTTTGACCGTCGCGCTTTTGCCGTGCGTTTGGGGCTGACGCTTGAGTATGTCGAGCAGGCAGCACAATCTACCCAGTGGCTACAGCGATTGCGGCAGCCATTGCCCGTAGCCGACACCCCAACCGTATATAGCCTTGTACCTGAACGCTGGAAATGGCACGACAGCCTTGCCATACTTGCCGTTTCAGGCGTGATGCTGGTGAGTTTGATATGAGAATTGCCATCGGTTTCGAATATTGCGGTGTCGGCTTTTGCGGCTGGCAATCGCAGCCTTCGGGTTGCGGTGTGCAGGATGCCTTGGCGGCAGCGCTCTCGGTGATCGCGGGCGAAAAAATCAGTGTGACTGCTGCCGGCCGTACCGACACCGGGGTTCACGCCGCGTATCAGGTTGCACATTTCGATACGCAGACACATCGCCCGCTGTCGGCCTGGGTGCGTGGCGTGAATAGCCATCTGCCGCACGGCGTAGCCGTGTTGTGGGCGCGCGAAGTGAGTGAGGATTTCCATGCCCGTTTTGCTGCAATAGAACGCGGCTACCGTTATGTGCTGCTTAACCATCCGGTGCGACCGGGATTGAATAGCGGTTTGGTTGGCTGGCATTATCGACTGCTGGATGAGACCGCAATGAACCAGGCTGCCGCGTATCTCCTGGGCGAGCATGATTTCAGCGCATTCCGCGCGGCTGAATGCCAGGCCAAGTCGCCGATCAAAACCCTGCATCGCGCCAACATCGAACGTCGTGGCGATTTTTTGCTGTGCGATTTTCACGCCAATGCTTTTTTGCACCACATGATTCGCAACATCATGGGTGGCCTGGTGCAAGTTGGCATAGGCAAGCACCCACCGGAATGGATGCGGACGATTCTTGAAGGCTGTGATCGCAGTCTCGCCGCACCGACTTTTGACGCGGCGGGGCTTTATCTCGCCTACATCCGGTATCCTTCCGTTTTTGGTTTACCGGAATCGTCCGAGAGATGGCTGTACGCGTAAAAATTTGCGGCATTACCCGGCTGGACGACGCGCATCAGGCTGTACATGCAGGCGCGGACGCGTTGGGGTTTGTGTTCTACGACAAAAGCCCGCGCCACATCGCAACGCGGCGAGCGGCGGCTATTTGCGCCGCTTTGCCGCCGTTCATCACTCGCGTCGGCCTGTTTGTGGATGCGCCTGCCGACTTCGTCAACAGCGTCCTGCAAACTGTTTCGCTCGATTTGCTGCAATTCCACGGTGATGAAACGCCCGATTACTGCGCCCAGTTTGGCAAGTCTTATATCAAAGCCGTGCGCGTTCATGCCGACACGGATTTGTTAAAATACGCAGCTGATTTTGACGCCGCATGCGGCTTGTTGCTGGATGCCTATGTGCCGGGCATTCCGGGTGGTACGGGTGAATCATTTGACTGGAAACTGATTCCGGCAAATCTCCCCAAGCCGGTTGTACTTTCGGGGGGACTGACCCCCGCCAATGTGGCGGATGCCGTGCAACAAACCCACCCGTGGGCCGTTGATGTGTCCTCCGGGGTCGAATCCGCCACTGGGATCAGGCGCGGCATCAAAGACCCCGACAAAGTCGCCCAATTCATAGCGAATGCGAAAGCCTCATGAAACTGACCGATCTACCTGACGCAACTGGCCACTTCGGCCCCTACGGCGGCATTTTTGTGGCCGAAACCCTGATGGCTGCACTGGATGAATTGCGCATCGAGTACGAAAAAGCGCGCAATGATCCCGCCTTCATCGCCGAGTTCGATTACGAACTGAAGCACTATGTCGGTCGCCCCAGCCCGGTGTACCACGCCAAGCGTCTGTCTGAACATATGGGCGGCGCGCAGATTTATCTCAAGCGCGAAGACCTCAACCACACTGGCGCGCACAAGATCAACAACACCATCGGCCAGGCACTGCTCGCCCGGCGCATGGGCAAAAAACGCGTGATTGCCGAGACCGGCGCGGGCCAGCACGGCGTGGCCAGCGCGACAGTCGCCGCGCGCTACGGCATGGAATGCGTGGTCTACATGGGCAGCGAGGACATCCAGCGCCAGTCGCCCAATGTGTACCGGATGAAGTTGCTCGGCGCGACCGTGGTGCCGGTGTCCAGCGGATCGAAAACGCTCAAAGACGCGCTGAACGAAGCCATGCGCGACTGGGTGACCAACGTTGAATCCACCTTCTACATCCTCGGCACCGCCGCCGGTCCACACCCTTATCCGATGCTGGTGCGCGATTTTCAGTGCGTAATCGGACGCGAATGCATCACGCAAATGCCCGAGATGATCGGTCGCCAGCCCGATGCGGTCATCGCCTGCGTCGGCGGTGGATCAAATGCGATCGGGATTTTTCACCCCTACATCCCGTTCGAGACCGTGCGCCTGATTGGTGTGGAAGCGGGCGGTGATGGCGTTGCCACAGGCCGTCACGCAGCGCCATTGTCAGCGGGAACCCCCGGCGTGCTGCACGGTTTCAAAAGCTACCTGATGCAAGACGAAAACGGCCAGATCATCGAAACGCACTCGGTCTCTGCCGGTCTCGATTACCCCGGTGTCGGCCCCGAACACAGCTGGCTCAAGGACGCAGGCCGCGCCGAATACGTCGCCATCAACGACGACGAAGCTATGCGCGCCTTCCACGACTTGTGCCGCTTTGAAGGCATTATCCCCGCACTCGAATCCAGCCATGCCCTGGCGCACGCTATCAAACTCGCGCCGACGATGGGCAGGGATCAAGTGCTGCTGGTGAATCTCTCGGGGCGCGGCGACAAGGACATCAATACGGTGGCGAAGCTGTCGGGGATCACGCTGTAAGTGCTGTAAGCATGGGGAAATACGACAAACTGGTGTTTCAGATACTGCGTGGCTTGTCAGACGCAAACATTGCATTTGATGACTTGCAGCATTTACTGGAACACTTGGGATTTGAAATACGCATTCGCGGCAGCCATCATATGTTTAGGAAGACTGGCGTCACTGAGAAAATCAACTTGCAGCGACAAGGTGCAAAGGCCAAGTCATATCAAGTAAGGCAGGTTCGCGAAATCATTCAAAAATACCGTCTGGGCAGCGAGGAGTAACAAATGGATCGTTATGAAATCATTATGTACTGGAGCAATGAGGATGATGCATTCATCGCCGAAGTACCCGAGTTGCCTGGCTGCATGGCGCATGGCGACACGCAGGAGGAGACGCTCGCCAATATCAAGGAGGCCATGCGGCTATGGGTGGATACCGCGCGCGAGTTTGGCGACCCTGTTCCCGAGCCGCGCGGGCGGTTGATGTATGCGTGATGACATTAGCAGCTTGGCGAAATTGTTGGGGATTGCGCTGTAATGGCTATTCCTGATTTTCAAAGCCTAATGATGCCATTGCTCAGCGCGTGCGCAGACGGGCATGAGCACAACAATCAAGCGCTGCGACATATTTTGGCAGAGCAGTTTGGTCTTACTGAGATTGAGTTGGCCACCAAACTCCCCAGCGGTAGACAGGGGGTGTTTGATAATCGTGTGGCTTGGGCAAAAGGCCATCTCAAACAGGCTGGCTTGATCGAGATTGCGCAGCGGGGGATTTATAGAATTACTGCTCGCGGACTCGAAGTTCTTGGTGAGAACCCCCAAACACTGAATATCAAGTATCTGAAACAGTTTCCCGAGTATGTGGCTTTCCTGTCCGGTGGGCAAAGTGATAAACCCAAGCTGGCCGAGCCTGTTTCGCCGCTCCTGGAGACGCCGGACGAGCTCATCGATGGCGGTTACAAGCAATTGCGGAAGGCACTGGCGACTGAGCTTCTGGAACGTATCAGGACCGTCAGCCCTTCACGCTTTGAGGAGCTGGTCGTCGAGCTATTATTGAAAATGGGCTACGGCGGCACACAAGAAGACGCGGGCCAGGTCGTGGGCAAAAGTGGCGACGGCGGGATCGACGGCATCATCCATGAAGACCGGCTCGGCCTGGACGTGATTTATATTCAGGCCAAACGCTGGGAAGCCGATGTGGGTCGGCCCGAGATTCAGAAGTTTGTGGGCGCATTGGCGGGAAACAAGGCCAGCAAAGGCGTCTTCATTACCAGTTCGGGTTTCTCAACAGGGGCGCGCGAATATGCGGCTCACGTCAATCATCGCGTGGTGCTGATCGACGGCGCAATGTTGGCAGAACTGATGATGGATTATGACTTGGGCGTTTCTATCAAAGAGGTTTATACGGTGAAGCGCCTGGATACGGATTATTTTGAAGAAGACTAAATCATGAGCCGAATCGGCCCGACTTTTACCGCGCTCAAGGCGCAAAGCAAACAAGCCCTGATTCCTTTCATCACCGCGGGCGACCCGGATCGCGAGGCGACGGTGTTGCTGATGCACGCACTGGTGGAAGCGGGCGCGAACATTCTCGAACTGGGTGTGCCGTTTTCTGATCCGATGGCGGATGGGCCGGTGATTCAGCGGGCATCGGATCGGGCGTTGGCAAAGGGCACGTCGTTGCGCGATGTGCTGGCGATGGTGGCGGCGTTTCGAGCGAGCAACACGACGACACCGGTAGTGCTGATGGGTTACGTCAACCCGGTTGCGCGGATGGGTGAGGCGGCGTTTATTCAGGCAGCAACTGCGGCGGGTGTGGACGGTGTGCTGACGGTAGACTATCCGCCGGAAGAAGCGGGGGAATTCAGCGCGGCACTCAAGGCTGCCGGGATCGACCCGGTATTTTTAATTTCGCCGACCACGCCGGACGCGCGCATTGCGACCATTGCCCAGCAGGCCAGCGGTTTTGTGTATTACGTCTCGTTGAAAGGTGTGACCGGCGCAGGCAATATTGATCTGGTCGAAGTCGCGTCGCGCGTCGCGGTCATCCGCAGTCGTTGCGGCGTGCCGGTCGGCGTGGGGTTTGGCAT
>JAYVLR010000116.1:0-2722 GCA_043759395.1 Thiobacillaceae bacterium | reverse complement strand
AGCATATTCCCGGTGAGCGAGGAAAGCGTTTCGTAAGTTGAAATGATGTCTGTGCCGGTCATGATGGTTTGATCCCGAATTTAGGCAGCGATAGAAATGGGGTTTTGATGATACGCAGGGTGATTGCGCTGGCTGTAATCACGTTGCGCTGCAACAGGGTCAATCTGTTTCCAGGCCTGGCGTAATTCACGCAATAGGCCCAGCACCTCTTCTAATGGTGCAGTTTGATTTTTCAGGTGTGCCAGCGTCAGGCGCTGGTTCATGTAGACATACAGCGCATCCAGCTCGCTGGCGAGGTTGCCGTCCGGTTGCGGATGGAGCGCGGCTTGCAGACCTTCCAAGATGATGCAGCTGGCCTTACTGATGGCGGCAGATTTCTTCGCGAAGTCACCCTCGTTCATGTGCTTGATCGCCATTTCCACCGCAAGCTCCGCGCCTTCGTACAGCATCACGATGAGCTGGTGTGGGCTGGCAGCAATCACGCCGGTTTCCAGGCTGACATTGGCATAGGCATGGGCGGCGTTTTTAGAATTCGTGTACACGGTTCCTCCTGGTTTACTTGCTCTGGCTGCTGGCTAACTGGTTAGTCAGAAAGGTGCTGGTGTTGTTCATGCTGGAGAGCAGAAGATTCAGATTGGTGTATTCGGTGGTGTATTTTTTCTGCAATGCCGTCATCCGGACTTCCAGCCGGTCGACTGCACTGTTTTGGTCTTTGACATAGTTGTTCAGGCTTTGCTTGCGCGTGTCGATCGGGCCGCCGGCCGCAAGTGCAGAATTGGCCCATGCGTCCAGCCGGGTGACGTAACCCGTCGGCGATGAAAATAAATGGGCGACATCGCTGAAATTGGCCGCCACTGCGCTGTTGAGTTTGCTGCTGTCCAGCTTCAACGTGCCGTCTCTCTGGAATGAAATGCCGACTTGTCCGAGCGAGGTCAGTGTGCCGCCGGTTACCGGCGTGTTGAACACGCCGCGCATTTGTTCCTGAAGCAGCCGCAAGGTGCCGTCACCTGCCAACGCGCCTGCGCCTTTGCCATCGACACCATAGGCGGAACGGGATTTGATCTGGCTGGTCAGGGCGTTGTAAGCATCGATAAAACCGGATGCGGCGGCGTTGATGGCCGTCGTGTCGCGCGTTACGGCCACGGTAGCTGGCGTGGTGGTGAGGTTCTTTAGCGTAAGTGTGACACCCTGAATGGCCTCGCTGACTGCGTTGGCTGTGCTGACAATTGGAATGCCGTTTACCGTGAGGTTGGCATTCTGCGCTGCCCGCGTCTGGTTCATGTTTTGCGTGCCGGCAGGGTCGTGGCTCAACAAGCTGCTGATGGCGCTGTCCCCGCTGACGGTGATGCTGAAACTGTTGCCGACGCCGGAGCTGGTCGAGGCCAGAGCAAGACGGTAGGGCGCGCCGCTGCCGTCGTTGACAATGGTCGCAGTCACGCCTGCGGCGGCGGTATTGATGGCATCGCGGATGCCTTCCAGCGTGTTGTTCGTGCTATCGATGGTGAGGCTGGCGGGCATCGTGCTGCCCGGTGTGAAGCTTGCGCCGCTATACACCCCGCTGGTCAATGTGCCGCCGCTGATGGTGCCCAGCGTAAACGTGACCGTGGTGGCTGCCCCGCCGCCAATCGCGGTGGTACTGCTGGTTTGTCCTGCGGCAACCAGACTTTGCGACTGTGCTAACTGACTCACATTAACGGAATAGGTGCCAGGTACGGATGTGCTGCCCACCGTGGCGGAAAACAGGCTGGGATCGGACGGTGTAGTGGCGAGTGCCCGCAGGCCGGTGCCCAGACCTTTGGCTGCGCTCTGAAAACTCGATACCAGACTGCTCAGCGTGCCGTAGGAAGAAATCTTGGTTTCGTAGCTGGTGATCTTGGCAGTGAGCGTGCCGATAGGGCGCCGCTCGACCGCCATCAGTTGCGAGACGAGTGTGGGAACGTCAATTGCGGTTGAGCTTGAAGAGGTAATGGGCATGATCTGATTCCCGGCTCAAGCCTTTTGCTTCAACAGCAAACCCTGCTGGAACTGGTCAATTCCGTGTGCAATGGCCAAAACAGATTCAGATGGAAATTGGCGAATCAATTCGCCCGTGCTGGTATCCGTCATCCTGATCACGGTTCGGTGGGAGTCGGTGTCCACGCTGAACACTACGTCAAGGTTCGACTGTTGCATGGTTTGATTGATCGCGGCCACAGCGCCTTTCACCTCTGCAACGGAAACCGGTGCAGTGACGTTTGGGAGTGGTGCGTCAACGACAGCCCTTACCAGTGCAGCGTTATTAGCGCGAATGTCAGGCTGTATGGCCTGGCTGAGGTTTGATGTGCTCTGGATAATCATGGTGATATCCCTCGTGCCCAATCCCCGACTGGAAGGTCGGGGATTGAAGCGGTTAATTCAACGCTTAACGCAATAATGTCAATACGGTTTGCGGTGTCTGGTTAGCCTGTGCCAGTACCGCTGTGCCTGCTTGTTGCAGGATGTTGTTCTTGGCCTGGGCTGCGGTTTCAGTAGCGTAGTCGGTATCCATGATGCGGCTGAAAGAGGCCGACAAGTTCACGGACGTGGTCTGCATCGTGGCCACAGCGGAACCAAAGCGCACCATGTCGGCACCGTAGTCAGCGCGCGAGTTGGTGACGGTGGTGATGTCCGCAGAGAAGTTGGCAATGGTCAGGCTGGCAGGTGTGGCAGCCAGACCTGACAGAGCGGGAATCACCGCGCTGAC
>JAYVLR010000115.1:0-2703 GCA_043759395.1 Thiobacillaceae bacterium | reverse complement strand
TGGGCGACCAGAGCCGTGTCGGCCTTGATTACAAAGAGTTACCCAATGACGTGAGTCGAGGCGTGACCTTGCTGCTGGACGATGGCCGCATCGAATTCTGGGTTGAAGAGGTCAAGGGTACCGAGATCCTGTGCAAAGTGGTGCAAGGTGGGGTGCTGTCCAACAACAAGGGCATCAACCGCAAGGGGGGTGGCCTGTCGGCGGCGGCGCTAACCGAGAAAGACATCGAAGACATTAAAACGGCAGCCTTGCTCAAGGCCGATTATCTGGCGGTGTCGTTTCCCCGCTCGGGAGCAGACATGCAGCAGGCGCGCGACTTGATGCGCGCTGCTGGCGGTAAAAGCCAGTTGATCGCCAAGATCGAACGCACCGAGGCGATTACCCATCTGGAAGAAATCCTGGATGCGTCGGATGCCATCATGGTGGCGCGCGGCGACCTGGGCGTGGAAGTCGGCGACGCAGCAGTGCCTGCGCTGCAAAAACGCATGATCCGCATGGCACTGGCGCGCAACAAGGTGGTGATCACTGCCACGCAGATGATGGAATCAATGATTTCCAGCCCGATTCCCACCCGTGCAGAAGTATCAGATGTCGCCAACGCTGTACTCGACGGCACCGATGCGGTCATGCTGTCGGCAGAAACCGCAGCCGGGCAATTTCCGGTGGAAGCGGTGCAGGCAATGGATCGCGTATGCCTTGAGGCGGAAAAAGAAGCCGAGCCGGATTTCTCCGGGGCGCGGCTGGATCACAGTTTTTTGCGCGGCGATGAAGCGATTGCCATGTCGGCAGTCTTTACTTCGGTTCACCTCAACATCAAGGCGATTGCGGCGCTCACCGAGTCGGGCAATACCTGTTTGTGGATGAGCCGCCTGTCCACCCGCGTGCCGATCTACGCCTTGACACCCAAGGTCGAGACGCGTAGAAAAGTAACTCTATTTCGGGGTGTTTACCCGATCAACCTCAAGACGGCGAGCAAAGAACGTGATGTACTGCTCGCCGAAGCAGAAGAAGAGTTACGCCAGCGCGGCGCGGTGCGCGAAGGCGATCTGATCCTGCTCACCATTGGCGAGCCCATCGGAGAATCGGGCGGCACCAACACCATGAAAATTGTCCGCGTGAGCGGGCCCAAGAAAAAATCCTGATCGTATTTAAACGGCAACTTTTACTTTTTTAACGCTTTAATTTATTACTGGAGACTGCAAATGGCACTTATCTCGCTTCGTCAACTGCTCGATCACGCCGCCGAAAACGGCTACGGCTTACCCGCTTTCAACGTCAACAACATGGAGCAGGTCAAGGCCATCATGGAAGCCGCCGCTGCGGTCGATTCCCCGGTGATCCTGCAGGGTTCCGCCGGTGCGCGTTCCTACGCAGGCGAGCCTTTCCTGCGCCACCTGATTCTGGCCGCAATCGAAATGTATCCGCAGATTCCAATCTGCATGCACCAGGATCATGGCGCTTCGCCCAGCATTTGCTTCCGCTCCATTCAGTCGGGCTTCAGTTCGGTAATGATGGACGGCTCGCTGAAAGAAGACGGCAAATCGCCCGCCTCCTACGAGTACAACGTCGAAACCACCGCCAAAGTATCGATGATGGCGCACGCAGTTGGCGTCTCGGTTGAAGGCGAGCTGGGTTGTCTGGGTTCGCTCGAAACCGGTATGGCTGGCGAAGAAGATGGCCACGGCGCGGAAGGTGCACTCGATCACAGCCAGTTGCTGACCGACCCGGATGAAGCCGCTGATTTCGTCAAGAAAACCCGCGTCGATGCGCTGGCCATCGCCATCGGCACTTCGCATGGCGCATACAAATTCACCCGTCCGCCCACAGGCGACATCCTGGCGATCGACCGCGTCAAGGCAATCCACGCACGCATTCCCGACACCCATCTGGTAATGCACGGTTCGTCCTCCGTACCGCAAGAATGGCTGGCGATCATCAACAGCTTTGGCGGCGATATGGGCGTGACCTACGGCGTACCTGTCAGCGAAATCGTTGAAGGCATCAAGCACGGCGTGCGCAAGATCAACATCGACACCGACCTGCGGATGGCATCCACGGGCGCCATCCGCAAGCATCTGGCCGAAAACACCTCCAACTTCGACCCGCGCAAATTCCTGAAAGAAGCGACCAAAGGCATGAGCGACATCTGTCGCAATCGCTACGAAGCGTTTGGCGCAGCCGGCATGGCCAGCAAGATCAGCAAGATCTACAACCTGGAAGAAATGCAAAAACGTTACGACAAAGGCGAGTTAGACCCCAAGGTCAACTAAGCAAGCGTCTTGAAAAGGGAGCCTAGGCTCCCTTTTTTACCGCCTCAAAATCATGGATAAGGGATGCGCCATGCGCGTTGCAGTTATGGGTGAAAAGTTTGCATTGGTCTTCGTGGCATTGATATCCCTGGCGTTTTCGGGCATCTCGCCGCACGATCGCCTGACCTGGGTAATGGAAACGGCACCGGTCATGATCGGGGTGCCACTCCTGATCACTACCCACGCCCGTTACCCCCTCACACCTTTAGTCTACCGGCTGCTGTTTTTGCACGGACTGATCCTCATGCTGGGCGGGTATTACACCTACGCGCGTGTACCGCTCGGCTTCTGGGTGCAAGACGCGTTCGATCTTGCGCGCAATCATTATGACCGGCTGGGACATCTGGCACAGGGCTTTGTCCCGGCCATGGTGGCGCGCGAAATCCTGTTGCGC
>JAYVLR010000114.1:0-3896 GCA_043759395.1 Thiobacillaceae bacterium | reverse complement strand
TTGTTGCTGAGTTTTACCGCCTCCGTGGTTGTGGCCTACAAGCTCACCAGGCACCTGCTGGAACTGGGGCGCACCGCCGCCCGTGTTGGACAAGGCCATGCCTTGCAACTCGATGTCGAGGCCGGGGTGGAAGAGCTGGACGAACTGGTACACAGCTTTAATCACATGGCACAGCAAATACACGCCTTAATTCAGAACCACACCACGCTCCTAGCAGGCATTTCGCATGACTTACGCTCACCACTGACTCGGGCAAAACTTGCACTTGAGCTTGCCGAAGCAACGCCTGATGCCGCCACTTTCAATGACCTCAATCGCTATCTGGAACAGATGGAAAACCTGATTGCCGAGTTTCTGGATTTCAGCAGGGGAGTCGCTGCCGATGCTGGGGCTCCGCTGGAATTGTCGGCATTGGTATCACAGACATGCGAGGAATTGTCTGCCAGCGGATCAAACGTACATTTCTCGGGCGAAAACGGCTATGCCCGCTGCAACCGTTCGGGTCTATCGCGCGTGCTGCGCAATCTGATCGAGAACGCACAGCGCTATAGTAACGGCCCTGTCGAAGTCTGTCTGTCAATGCGCCCGCATTCGGCCTTGATTGAGGTACACGACTGCGGGCCTGGCATCCCAGAGGCGGAACGTGAGCGCGTATTTCTGCCCTTTGTACGACTTGAAGCATCACGCAATCCGATTAGCGGCGGCAGCGGATTGGGGCTTGCCATCGTCAAGGAAATCTGTCGTGTCCACCACTGGAAAATTGAACTGGCTACCCGTACACAAGGCGGTTTGACCGCAAGCCTGGCGATACCGCTAACACCGGCAAGCCTGGATGCATAACGCCTAGCTACACTTTACAAATCAAATGCGCTAACTGAACGATAATCTGGTCTCAACTAGGAGCTTCCATGACCGACCCGCAACTCATCGCCAAAAACGACAAGACCGGCGTTTTTCTGCTGCCACAAATGGCTAACCGCCACGGCCTCATCACTGGTGCAACCGGCACCGGAAAGACCGTCACGCTGCAAGTATTGGCTGAGCATTTTTCCAGCATCGGCGTGCCGTGTTTCATGTCGGATGTAAAAGGCGATCTGACCGGAATTTCTCAAATGGGCGGCGGCAATGCCAAGGTAGATGCGCGCGTTGCACAATTGGGTCTGACCGGTTTTCAGCCCGCCGCATTCCCGGTGACGTGCTGGGATGTGTGGGGCGAACAAGGCCATCCAGTACACGCAACGATCTCTGACATGGGGCCGCTCTTGCTGTCGCGCATGCTGAATCTGAACGAAACCCAGGGCGGCGTACTGAATCTGGTATTCAAAGTGGCGGACGATAACGGCCTGTTGCTGCTCGACCTGAAAGACCTGCGTGCCATGCTGCAATATGTCGGTGACAACGCGGGTGACTTCACCACGGAATACGGCAATATTTCTGCGGCCTCGGTGGGTGCCATTCAGCGCGGCTTGCTGACGCTGGAATCGCAGGGCGGCGAAAAACTGTTTGGCGAACCCATGCTCAATATCGAAGATCTGATGCAAACCGACAATGGGCGCGGCATGATCAATATTCTGGCGGCAGACAAACTGATGACTGCGCCAAAAGTTTACGCAAGTTTGCTGTTGTGGTTATTGTCCGAACTCTTCGAAAAACTGCCAGAAGCGGGCGATCTGGATAAACCCAAGCTGGTGTTTTTCTTCGACGAGGCTCACCTGCTGTTTGACGACGCACCACCTTCGCTGCTGGAAAAAATCGAGCAAGTCGTACGCCTGATCCGCTCTAAAGGTGTGGGCGTGTTTTTTGTCACGCAGAACCCGGCGGATGTGCCCGACAAGGTCGCCGCACAACTGGGCAACCGGGTACAGCATGCGTTGCGCGCATTTACGCCGAAAGATCAAAAATCGGTGCGTGCCTCGGCTGAAACCATGCGCGATAACGAGCATCTTGATGAGATCGCAGCCATCATGGACATGGGCGTGGGCGAGGCGCTGGTGTCGATGCTGGATGCGAAAGGAACACCCGGCATCACTGAGCGTGCTTTTATTTTGCCGCCGCAGGGACGCATCGGCCCGATCACGCCAGCGGAGCGTGCCACGATCATGCAAAACTCGCTCATCGCAGGGCATTATGAAAAAGAAGTGGATCGCGAATCAGCGTATGAAGTGCTAAAAGGCAGAGCCGTGCAATCCACCCCACCCGGATCCGCGCCGCAAGCGGCTCCCCAAACCGCGCCTCAAGTTGCGCCGCAACCCGCTCAAGCGGACAGCGGCGGTGGCGTGTTCGGGGGCTTGGGCGGCGTACTCGGCGATATGATTGGCGGGCGCGGCGGACGGCGCGAAGGCGTGGCAGAAGCCCTCGCCAAATCCGCTGCCCGTGCGGTAGGTAGCCAGATCGGACGCTCTATCATTCGCGGCGTACTCGGTAGTTTGTTCGGTGGTAAACGTTAATTCAGGAAAACAATCATGCGGATAGATGACGAACGCGAAAGCGACAATATTGAAGACCGTCGTGGCATGAGTACCGGCGGTAAGGGGCTAGTCGGGGGAGGTATTGGCACCCTGGTCATTGCACTCGTCGCAATGTATTTTGGTGTCGATCCCTCGGTTGTACTCAACCAGGTAGGCAACTTGCAGCCCACACAACAACAGGCTGCACCTGCCCCCTCCAGCCCGGAGGACGAGCGCGAAAAGAAAATGATGGCCAAAGTGCTGGGCAGCACAGAAGACACCTGGAGCGCCCTGTTCCAATCGTCGGGCAATCAATATACTCAACCAAAACTGGTACTGTTTACGGGTCAGGTCGAGTCGGCTTGCGGCTCCGCGCAAGCTGCCATGGGTCCGTTCTACTGTCCCGGCGACCATAAACTGTATCTCGATATGAGTTTTTTCAACGACCTCGCTTCTCGCTACGGCGCACCCGGTGATTTTGCGCAAGCCTATGTCGTTGCGCATGAAGTCGGCCACCATGTGCAAAATCTGCTCGGCATTGCCGATCAGATTCACAACGCACAACAACGTGCAAGCGAAACACAGAGTAACGCGTTGCAAGTGCGCATGGAGCTTCAGGCCGATTGCTTCGCCGGCATTTGGGCTTATCACGCGAATCAAGCCAAGCACATTCTCGAAGCTGGTGATGTCGAGGAAGCGCTCGCCGCCGCAAGCGGCGTGGGCGATGACCGGCTGCAACGACAAGCGCGTGGCGTAGTCGTGCCCGAATCCTTCACTCACGGCTCTTCGGCTCAGCGCATGCGCTGGTTTAGTGCGGGCGCAAAAACAGGCGATATCAAGCAATGCGACACGTTCAAGGCAGCCAGGCTATAAACGGCATCACGCACCCAATTGCACCAGGCAATCACGGCGCTACGCGACATTTTAGAAGGCTGCCTGTTGACACTAAAAGCCGAATTCACCATAATGCGCAGCCTTCAACGCGGGAATAGCTCAGCTGGTAGAGCGCAACCTTGCCAAGGTTGAGGTCGGGAGTTCGAATCTCCTTTCCCGCTCCATAATTTCGGGGGAAAACCGAACGGTTTATCGTTGGGTTTTCCCCTTTTGGTTTCATGTTGCGTGCCGTTTACGGCGGGGTAGCAAAGTGGTTATGCAGCGGCCTGCAAAGCCGTCCACGCCGGTTCGATTCCGGCTCCCGCCTCCAGTTCTGAAAACGGGTGACTGCTGACGGAGGACAGGCTACTGTCATCCGCTTTTGTCCTCAGTCATCCGGAAGCCCGGATGGTGAAATTGGTAGACACAAGGGACTTAAAATCCCTCGCCAGAAATGGCGTACCGGTTCGATTCCGGTTCCGGGCACCAAGTAAATCAACGAGTTACCATAAAACCCCAGCATCCGATAAAAGCCCGTGGGGCACTGGTGGGACACTCACACAAAGCAAAGCGCCC
>JAYVLR010000113.1:0-4761 GCA_043759395.1 Thiobacillaceae bacterium | reverse complement strand
ATCCAGCGCATTGCCACCGGCCCCGATCTGTCCAAGGACATCAGCCGCCTCGAAGCGCATCTGGGCACCAAGGCGATTATCGATAATCACATCGACCCGATTCAGGTCGGCATTTATTTCATTGCGCTGCGCATGAAACGCGAAACGCTGGACGAAAATCGCGGCGCGTTGGATGCGGTACTGGAAACCACGCTACGCGTTACCGCACCGGTGGATGAAGTCGTCGATATCGGCGACCCGTACGATGGCTACACACGCTGTCTGCCCGCCGCGCCATTTCTCGGCCCCTTGCTGGCCGAGCTGGGGGTGCATGTGGTCAGCCATGGCCTCGACAAGGTCGGCCCCAAATACGGCGTCACGGTGCGCCACATTCTGGCCGCTGCGGGTGTGCCGGTGGATCTGTCACCCGCCGATGCGGCCGCGCGTCTGGGCGACCCGAGCCTGGGCTGGACGTATATCGACCAGGCGCAATCCAACCCCGGCCTGCACAATCTGATTACGCTACGCTCGCAAATGGTCAAGCGCCAGGTGCTGACTACGGTGGAGGTGTTGTCCAAACCCATCGCCGGGCAGAAGCTCACTCACTTTGTCACCGGCTATGTGCACAAGCCCTACCCGCCGATTTATGCCGACCTCGCACGCGTTGCCGGGTTCGATAGCGCCTGCATTATTCGCGGCGTGGAAGGCGGCGTAATTCCCAGCCTGCGTCAGACCGGCAAGTATTTTTATTATCACGACAAAGGTGCCGAGCTTGAGGCCACCATCGACCCCATCGCCATGGGCATAGCACAGGCCTCGCGCGCAGTCCCGCTGCCCGGCAGCGTCGCCGCCGCCGAGGGCGAAGATGAAATCGTCGCCGCGATCGATATCCATGCCACCGCCCGCGCCGCAGCCGAAGCAGGAATACTGGCACTCCAGGGGACTAAGGGCGCGACTTATGACTCGCTGGTGCTGGCCGGTTCCATCGTGTTGCACCACGTGGGAAAAGCTGCCAGCATCGCCGACGCGGCAATGCAAATCCGCGTGGTACTCGATTCGGGCAAAGCTGCGGCACGGGTGGCTTGATGGGCGGCTTTGTCGCAGTTGCCACTGAGGGCGAGCTCAAGCCTGCGCAGATGAAGCGTGTGGTGGTCGATGGCAAACGGCTGTTGCTTTGCAATTCCAGCGGCACACTGTATTGCGTCGACGAGATGTGCAGCCACGAGGATTATTCGCTGTATCTGGGTTGCATCAAGGACGGCAAGATCAAGTGTTCATTGCACGGCAGTTACTTTGATCTGGTCACCGGCCAGCCTACTTGCGATCCCGCCGATGAGGCGATCCATACTTACCCCGTCAAGACAGAAGCGGGGCAGGTTTGGGTGAAGACAGAACTTTAGACAGGACAGGCAATGGCTGACCCGATTCAACACAAAGGGGCTGCGAAAACGTCGCGTATCCCGATCAAGATTGTGCCGCAGGAGCGGATGCGGCTGCCGCCGTGGATCCGCGCCAAAGCGCCGAGCCTGCCGAATGTCGCGCGACTTAAAGGCATTCTGCGCGAAGCGAAACTGCACACCGTGTGCGAAGAAGCGTCATGCCCTAACCTCGGTGAATGCTTCGGCCACGGCACCGCAACCTTCATGATCCTCGGCGATTTGTGTACCCGGCGTTGCCCGTTTTGCGATGTCGGCCACGGCACCCCGCTGCCGCCTGATGCGGATGAACCGCGTCACCTGGGCGAGACCATCGCCATGATGGCGCTGAAATACGTGGTGATTACCAGTGTTGATCGCGACGACTTGCGCGATGGCGGCGCGCAGCATTTCATCGACTGCATCCGCGCCGTGCGCGAGCTGTCGCCTGCCACCCGCATCGAAATTCTCACTCCCGATTTCCGGGGGCGGCACGACCGCGCGCTGGATATTCTTGATACTGCGCCGCCGGACGTGATGAACCACAATCTCGAAACCGTGCCGCGTCTGTATAAAGCCGCGCGCCCCGGCGCCGACTACGCCCATTCACTTAAACTGCTCCAGGATTTCAAGGCGCGTCACCCTGACGTGCCCACCAAGTCCGGCCTGATGCTGGGACTGGGTGAAGAGGATGACGAAATCCTGCAAGTGATGCGCGATCTGCGTGCGCATGGCGTGGATATGCTGACGCTTGGCCAATACCTGCAACCTTCGCAACATCACCTGCCGGTGCTGCGTTTTGTCACGCCTGAACGCTTCGCCCAGTTTGAACAGGAAGCCCTGGTAATGGGGTTCAGGCACGCTGCTTGCGGGCCGATGGTGCGGTCGAGTTACCACGCGGATCAGCAGGCGGCCGGGGTGTGATTATTTCAACAAGCGTTTACGGGTTAACGCCAGAGCAATGATGTAGCCCAGGCTGCCGACAATCAGCAGCGCGGCGACATGCAGTGTGATGTGTTCGGGCATGTGCCCCATAACCAATGGTCGTGTCAGATCAATGGCATGCGTGAGGGGTAGCCAGGCAGATACGCTTTGCAGCAGCGGCGGCAATTGTGTTACCGGAAAAAACACCCCGCACAGCAACACCATCGGCGTTATAACCAGCGTGAAGTAATACAGAAAAAAGTCGTAGCTGGGCGAGACTGCATTCATCACCAGCCCCATGCCACCGAAACAAAAGCCCAGCAACATGACCACCGGGATAATCCATAGTGACATCCAGAATGATCCGTACAAGCCCAGCCCCCAGATCACTGCCAGAATCGCCAGGCCAGACAACAGGCTTTTTGAAATAGCCCAGGTCAGCTCGCCCATCATCACATCATCAAGCGTCATCGGCGTGTTCAGGATTGCGTCCCAGGTGCGCTGGACGTGCATACGGGAAAAGCTCGAGTACAGGACTTCGAAGGTCGCCGCATTCATGGTGCTATAAGCCACCGTGCCAGCGGCGAGAAAGGTCATGTAGGGCGCACCGCCCACATGCGGCAGCAGGCTGCCGAGGCCATATCCCAACCCGAGCATGTACAGCATCGGGTCGGCCAGATTGCCGAGGATCGACGGAATGGCGAGCTTTTTCCACACCAGATAGTTGCGCTGCCACACCGGAATGAAGCGCCAGGAAAGTTGGGGGAGACGGAAAAATGCGCAGCTCATGTCAGTCCCGTAAATCCCGGCCAGTCAGTTTCAGGAATACGTCTTCCAGGCTGGAGGGGCGGTGCAGATAACGTAATTCGGGAGTTTGTTTCAGGGTGGCGATAACCATCTCCGGCGTGCCGGTGTAGCAGAACAGGGTTTCGCCAACGCTTTCATGCCGCTGACAGAGCGGGGCGGCGTGAAGCGCCGTCCAGCGTTCCAGTCCCTCGCCAAAGACTTCCACCACTGCGGGCTCGATGTGCGTTTCGATCAATGCGCGCGGCGCGCCTTCGGCAACGATGCGGCCATGGTCGAGAATGGCCAGGCGGTCAGTGAGGCGCTCGGCTTCATCCATGAAATGCGTGGTTAGAACAATGGTCTTGCCCGCGTTGATCAGTCGCCGCAGACCTTGCCAGATCAGGTGGCGTGCCTGCGGGTCGAGCCCGGTGGTAGGCTCATCCAGAAACAGGATGTCCGGGTCGTGCACCAGCGCGCGAGCGAGCGTGAGACGCCGCTTCATGCCGCCCGACAATTGCGAAATTTGCGCATCTGCTTTGTTGGCAAGGCCGGCAAACTCCAGCAATTCCGGCACGCGGGCGGTGATGGCGGCACGACCCATGCCGAAATAACGGCCATAGGCGAGCAGGTTTTCACGCACGGAAAAATCGGGATCGAGGTTGTCGATCTGCGGTACCACACCGACCTTCATCCGCGCTTCGCGCGCGTACTGTGGTACCGCAATGCCCGCCAGTTCAATGCTGCCGCTGTCGGGTTTGATTAGTCCCAGCAACAATCTGAGCGTGGTGGTCTTGCCTGCACCGTTGGGCCCAAGCAAGCCGAAACATTCACCGCGCCGGACATTCAGATCAAGGCCGCGCACCACTTCAGTGTCGCCATATTTTTTCGTCAGGCCGCGTACCTTCAGCACGGGCAAGCCTCCAGAAAGGCTTGCTTCAATTCTTTGAGTTTGCCGTGAAAGAAGTGTCCCGCACCGGGGATAATTTTTATGATCAAATTCTGCGCGGTCGCCCAACGCCGAATCGCGGCGGGCGGAATGATCTCGTCTTCATCACCAAAAATAATGACTGTGTCATCAGGCACCGAATCGAATTCGTACAAGGTGACCGCAGGCGCAATCAAAATCAGCCGGCGGGCGTCCAGTTGTTGCCGCAGGCGATGCTGAACATAGGCGCCGAAAGAAAAACCTGCCAGCACCCACGGCAAATCGGGATAGCTCTTTTCTACAAAACGCACAATGGTCAGCAAATCTTCGGTTTCGCCCACGCCTGCGTCAAACGTGCCTTCGCTCATCCCCACCCCGCGAAAGTTTGGACGCACCGTCACCCAACCCGCTTCATTGGCGGTTTTAGCCAGCGTGGTCACGACTTTGTTATCCAGACTGCCGCCATGCAGCGGATGCGGGTGAGCCACCAGCAATAACCCTCGGCGGTCAGATTCGGGGTCGTCGATAACGGTTTCGATCTTGCCGATAGCGACAGGAATTCTAAGCTTGAAGCGTTTCACTTGAGCTGTAATCGCTCGACAATACGCCCTTGCTTGAGGTGCATATCGAAAATCTCGTCGATATCAGATTCGTCTACATAGGTGTACCAGACACCTTCCGGATACACCACGAGCAACGGGCCTTCATTGCACCGATCCATACAGCCAGCGC
>JAYVLR010000112.1:0-6452 GCA_043759395.1 Thiobacillaceae bacterium | reverse complement strand
GCGATGCAATTAAAAGTGGGCGCTCTGGAGTATCGCAATCTGCACACGCAGCACAGCGACTGGCCAAGCAAGGATTTATATGTCACTTTCAAAAAAGCCATCGAACCCGAAATCGAAGCCAATATGAATGCCATCCCGCGCAAGCAGCGCGCGATGGTGCGCAAAGGCGTCAAGGCGGGTCTGACAGGTGAAATTGACCGTGGCACGGAGCGTTTTTTTCAGGCCTATTCCGCCAGCGTGCATCGGCTTGGTACGCCAGTGTTTTCGCGGCGCTACTTCCGTCTGCTCAAAGAGACTTTCGGCGACGATTGTGAAGTGCTGACGATTACGCTGGAGGGGAAGGTGATTTCCAGCGTGCTGTCCTTTTATTTCCGGGATGAAGTGCTGCCCTATTACGGCGGCAGCGCGGATGCAGCGCGTGCAGTTGCGGGCAATGACTTCATGTACTGGGATCTGATGCGGCGCGCCTGTGAACGCGGCCTCAAAGTGTTTGATTTTGGCCGCAGCAAATGCGGCACTGGCTCGTATGATTTCAAGAAAAACTGGGGCTTCGAAGCTGCGCCGCTGCATTACGAATATTTTCTGGTTCAGGATCACGAAGTCCCCGAGATCAATCCACTCAATCCCAAGTACAGCCTTTTCATCAAAGCCTGGAAAAGGATGCCGCTTGCCATGGCCAATTTGATCGGCCCGCATATCGTCAAAAACCTGGGCTAAGCATGGACGGACTGCTGTTTCTTGCCCATCGCATTCCTTTTCCCCCGAACAAGGGCGACAAGATCCGTTCGTTTCATTTGTTGCGCCACCTGGCCAAGCGTTATCGCATCTATCTCGGTGCGTTTATCGATGACGCTGACGACTGGCAGTATGCCGATGCACTCGCGCCCTACTGCGCAGAAATCAAGTTGCTCGCGCTGCATCCGCGCCGCAAAAAACTCAGGAGTCTGACCGGCCTGTTAACAGGCGAAGCACTGACGCTACCCTATTACCGCAACATGGAATTGACACGCTGGGCAAAACAGTTAGTGCGGAATGGAACAATCACTCGTGGCTTGGGCTTTTCGTCGGTGATGGCGCAGTTTATGCCACACGGGCTGGCGCACACCGTTATGGATATGGTCGACGTTGATTCAGATAAATGGACACAGTACGCGCCGTCCCAGCCGTGGCCGATGTCCTGGCTGTATGCCCGCGAAGGCCGCAAACTGGGCGCTTGGGAAACACAGGTTGCACTGGACTTCGACGCGACGCTCCTGGTTTCGGAAGCCGAGGCACGGCTATTGCAGCAGCGCACACCGCTGGCCCGGAATAAAATCGCCGCCTTTGAAAACGGTGTTGATGCCGAATATTTCTCGCCGGATCGTGATTATCCCAATCCTTACGCAGCCAATATGCAGAGTATCGTGTTTACCGGTGCCATGGATTACTGGCCCAATATCGACGCTGTCCGCTGGTTTGCCGAGCAGGTTTTCCCAGTCATACGCAAAAAAATACCCGATGCGCAATTTACGATTGTCGGCAGCCACCCCCCGCCAGCCGTCCGCAGTCTGGCTCACCAGCCAGGGGTGATCGTCACAGGGGGCGTGCCCGACGTTCGCCCCTATCTGGCGCACGCCACTTGTGCGGTCGCGCCACTCCGAATAGCCAGGGGGGTACAAAACAAAGTCCTGGAAGCCATGGCGATGGCGCGCCCGGTAGTCATTACGCCACAAGCGTCCGAAGGAATCCGCGCACGCGCCGGCATCGACTTTGAACTCGCTCAGGATGCCGCCACTTTTGCGGCAGCGGTCTTGCAACACCTGACGCATCGTGACGCGGCGATGGGGCAGACCGCGCGGGCTGGAATTCTGGAAAACTATGATTGGGAACGCAATTTGTCAGCCGTAGATCACTGGTTCGAACCCGCGTCCCGTTCAGCCTTTTCAAACCCTGACCCCGCCACAATAGACAGCACGGATATCCGTCACGCATGAGTGCTCTCGCCGAAACTCTTCCTGCCACTCACACTTCAAACTGGCGATTGGCCACAAGTCTTACTTTGACCCTGCTGGTTATGCTGGCGGGTCTTTTTTGGCCCACCCTCCATTCGATGATAGCGGTCTGGGAGCGCTCCGAAACCTTCACCCATGGCTTCCTGATTTTCCCGATTAGTGCCTGGCTGATATGGGAACGCCGCACGCAAACTGCCCGCCTGTCACCCTACCCCGACAAGCGTGGATGGATCATGCTGGCACTGGCCGGCGCGGCCTGGCTGCTGGCCGATGCAGGCAGCGTGAATGTGGTCGCACAATATGCATTTATTGCGATGCTGATCGCCGCCGTGTGGGCAATGCTGGGATGGGCGGTCGCCCGAAGCCTGTTTTTCCCCCTGATGTTTTTATTTCTGGCGGTTCCTGTCGGCGAATTCCTGATCCCGCCACTAATGGAATTTACCGCTGACTTCACCGTTGCTGCACTCCAGCTTACCGGTATCCCGGTATACCGTGAAGGCACGTTCTTCAGCATACCCAGCGGCGACTGGTCCGTGGTCGAAGGATGCTCTGGCCTGCGCTACCTGATTGCCTCAATCACGCTCGGCACGCTCTACGCCTACCTCACTTATCGCTCCTGGAAGCGTCGCGCACTGTTCACCCTGGCCTCGTTTATCGTGCCTGTTCTGGCCAATGGCGGGCGCGCTTACATGATCGTGATGATCGCGCATTTATCCGACATGAAACTAGCCCTTGGTGTCGATCACCTGATTTACGGCTGGTTGTTTTTTGGCCTGGTCATGCTGCTGCTGTTCTGGATCGGCAGCTTCTGGCGTGAAGATGAAGGCGACGTTGCGCCCGCTGTCGCCGCCCCCGCAGCGCTGAACAATCCGGTTCAGCCATCGCCGAACCTGCTGAAAGCGGCGCTGCTCACGTTGTTGATCGCCGCTTTGTGGCCTGCCTACGCCCTGTGGCTTAACCAGCGCGCACTCCCGAACATGCCGCCGCTGAGCGTCAAAGCAGATCATGCCTGGCAAGCCGGTGCGCCGTTTACCGACTGGGTGCCGCATTGGGTCGGTGCGGATCGCCAATTTCGTTCGAGTTTTTCGAAGGACACTCAAAACGTTCTACTCGAAATCGACTATTACGCCACCCAGCGTCAGGATGCAGAGCTGATCAACTCGCAGAATTTCATGGTCCGACAGAAACATCCAGTCTGGTCAGAGGTGGGGAGGAGTCTGATCGCAGTGGACATTGCAGGCCAATCCCGGCAGATACAGCAGACTCAACTCAAATCCAGAAACAGCCAGCGCCTGCTGGTATGGCAGTGGAACATGATTGATGGACAGCGCAATGTGAACGAGCTCTATGCCAAACTGATACTGGCAACAGACCGCGTTCGCCTTGATCGCGATGATGGTGCATCGATACTGGTTGCCGCCCCCTACGAAGATAATCCGGCTGACGCGGCAAAGGTGCTGGCGCACTTTATTCAGGATAACGAAGCCGCCATCCTGCACGCACTGGGTCAGGTTTCCGGGAAGTGAAGCCCGTGTTGGTTGTGCATGTCGTCCACCATTTCGATACCGGCGGAATGGAAAATGGCATGGTTAATTTATTCAACACGCTCGCCCCCGAACGTTTCCGTCATGCGGTCATTTGCCTGACCGCTTACACCGATTTTCGCCAGCGCATCACTGCGCAGGCTGTCGATTTTTACGCATTGAACAAATCGCCGGGGCATGACTTTTCATGGATGCCGCGTTTGTGGGCACTATTGCGCCAACTCAAACCGGACATCGTTCATACGCGTAATCTATCCGCACTCGAAGCGCAATTTATTGCTGCCGCTGCTGGAATTCGCAAGACGGTACATGGCGAACATGGCCGGGATGTATTTGACCTTCACGGCAAGAACCGTAAATACACGCTGCTGCGGCGTGCCGCGCGGCCTTTTGTTTCACGGTACATCGCGGTCAGCCGCGATCTGGCGGGCTGGTTACACGAGACGGTGCGCGTACCCGAATCTAAAATCCAGCATATTTACAATGGCGTGGATTGTGTCAAGTTTCATCCGCGCAACGCTCATTCCGGCAGCGTTCATCCCTGCGCCAGCTCGCGCCCGGATGGTTTGCCGCCAGGGTTTGCAGCGGACGATAGCGTGGTCTTTGGTTCGGTGGGGCGCATGGCTGAGGTCAAGGATTATCCGACGCTGACGCGCGCGTTTATCCGTCTGACGCAAAACAATCCGGATGCAAAACGTCGGGCGCGCCTGGTGATCGTGGGGGAAGGCGTGGCACGCCTGCCTTGCCTTACGCTGCTCGCAGACGCGGGATTGACCGAGCAGGCCTGGCTTCCCGGCGAACGCCATGACATTGCCGAACTCCTGCGAACAATGGATGTATTTGTACTGCCCTCACTCAACGAAGGTATTTCCAACACGCTGCTAGAAGCGCAAGCCAGCGCACTGCCCGTCATTGCAACACGGGTGGGGGGTAACGTCGAGCTGGTGGAAGAAGCCGTCACCGGATGCCTTCTGCCGCCCGGCGACGCAGAGGCTATGGCACGCGCCTTGCTCAGTTATTTGGATACGCCTACGCGCATTGCACAGCAAGGCGCGCGCGCACGCCAGCGCGTAGCCAGCGGCTTCAGCATCCCGGCCATGGCTGGCGCATACGCGCATGTTTACGAACGGCTCTTAAGCAAACATTAAGGCCAAAGTGACTCTACAATCATGACGGCACATCGCCATCAGAACCGGAAATTCAACGCGCGGCGCTCTGACAAACTGACAGGCCATAACCATTAAAATGAAATTATCAGTATGTGCGGCATAACCGGAATATTTGATACACGCGACGCGCAGGACATTTCGCGCGAATTGCTTGATCGCATGAACCAGACGCAGTTTCATCGCGGGCCGGATGAGGGTGGCTTGCATCTTGAGCCGGGCGTAGCACTGGGGCATCGCCGTCTGTCGATTATTGACCTTTCAACCGGCCAGCAGCCTTTGTTCAATGAAGATGGCAGCGTAGTGGTCGTCTTCAATGGCGAAATCTACAATTTTCAGGAACTGGTTCCAGAGTTACAGGCATTGGGTCATGTATTTCGTACCCACTCTGACACCGAAGTCATCGTCCACGCCTGGGAGGCATGGGGGACGGCGTGTGTTGCGCGTTTTCGAGGCATGTTCGCTTTTGCCCTGTGGGATCGCAATCAGCAAACCCTTTTTCTGGTACGCGACCGCTTCGGCGTGAAGCCCTTGTATTACGCGTATCTCGACGACGGCCACTTCATTTTCGGTTCCGAACTCAAATCGTTAATGGCGCATCCCGGCCTGGCTCGTGAGATTGACCCACTGGCGGTTGAAGAATATTTTTCCTACGGTTATATCCCTGAACCCCGCACGATCTTCAGAGGCGCGAACAAACTGCCTCCTGGTTTCACACTCACACTGAAACGCGGCAGCGCACGTGCGCTGCCGCAGCAATACTGGGATGTGCCATTCACACCGGTCAAAGTCGCGTCCGAAACAGCCGCAAAAGATGAGCTGGTCGAACGCATGAAAGACTCGGTTCGCCTGCGCATGATCGCGGATGTCCCGCTCGGCGCGTTTTTATCCGGCGGCGTGGACTCGAGCGCGGTGGTGGCGATGATGGCCACGCAAACCAGCCAGCCGGTCAACACCTGCTCAATCGGATTTTCAGATCCCGCTTTTAATGAGTCCGGATTCGCCCAGCAGGTGGCTGATCGTTACCATACGCACCACACGCTGGAGACGGTCGAAAGCGAAGACTTTGACCTGGTCGCCAAGCTTGCGCAGGTCTATGACGAACCTTACGCAGACTCCTCTGCACTCCCTACTTATCGTGTATGTGAACTTGCTCGAAAACATGTGAAAGTTGCGCTATCGGGTGACGGCGGCGACGAAAACTTCGCAGGCTATCGCCGTTATCGCTGGTTCCGTTATGAGGAGCGAATGCGCAGCGCGATGCCGCTGATGTTGCGTCGTCCGCTGTTTGGCGCGCTTGGAAAACTTTATCCAAAAGCCGACTGGGCACCCAAAGTGCTGCGCGCAAAAACCACCTTTGAAGCGCTCGCACGCGATACCGTCGAAGGCTATTTCCATGGCGTATCGCTGCTGTCAGATGCGCAGCGCGCACGGCTGTTTTCGCCGTCGTTCAAACGCGAATTGCAAGGCTATCAAGCAGTAGAAGTGCTGCGCCGCCATGCCGCCGTCGCCCCCACCGACGACCCACTGTCGCTGGTGCAATATCTGGATATGAAAACCTATCTGGTCGGCGACATCCTCACCAAGGTTGACCGCGCCAGCATGGCGCACGGGCTCGAAGTGCGCGAACCGCTGCTTGATCACGAGTTGATGGGCTGGGTATCCGGCTTGCCGACTGATTTGAAACTACGCGGCACTGTAGGCAAATATCTATTGAAAAAAGCAATGGAACCCTATCTGCCGCATGACGT
>JAYVLR010000111.1:0-3400 GCA_043759395.1 Thiobacillaceae bacterium | reverse complement strand
GCGGGATGATCGAGATTGGCACCGAGGCCGATATAGGCGTTGATTTGCATACTAAAAAAACCGATTTACCACAGAGGGATAGCGGCACAGAAGTAAGTCAAAGGCTTGTTTGCGGAGCTGCCAATTGGCGAATGACAATGGGATCGCGGCGTGTTGGTTCTGTCGTCTTTCTCCGTGTCCCAGGGGATACCGTCCCTGCGGGACATATCTCTGTGCCTCTGTGGCGAGGGGGTCTGCGTCATGCACATACAGTTACAGCTTTACTCCGGCGCCGCCGATTCGGCTGCGCTCGACTTGCGCCGACGTCGGCGCGGCTTGGGACTGCTGTCGGTTTTGAGCATGGTGCTGCGGGTTGCTTCGTCGGCATCCTGAAAGCGCGTCCACCAGTCGGCCAGTTCCTGATCGACTTCGCCGGACGCGGCACGCAGCACTAAAAAATCATAAGCGGCACGAAAGCGTGGATGCTCCAGCAAACGATACGGGCGCTGCCCGCCGCGCTGCTCAAAGCGCGGTTGTACACCCCAAACTTCTTTCATCATGCCGTCGTAGCGGCGCGGAATGGCGAGCTGGCCGCGTTGCGCGTCGAGCACTTCGTCCATCGCGACGAAGAGCGCGGGCATGGGTTTTTCGCCAGCGGCTTCGAGCGCTTTCCAGCGCTGCGCGACTTGCGGCCACAGCAGCGAACCGAACAGGAACGCGGGCGAAGCAGTGCGGTCTTCGCGGATGCGTTCGTCGGTGCTTTTCAGCGCAGCAGTAATGAAAGGCCCGCCCGTCGGATCGTCCAGAATGGTGTCGAGCAGCGGCAACATGCCGTGGTGCAGGCCTTCGGCGCGCAACTGGTGAACGCCGCGCAGTGCATGGCCGGAGAGCAATAGCTTCAGCGCCTCGTCAAAGATGCGTGCACGCGGGATATTGGCCAGGAGCGGCGCCAGTTCGGCGACTGGTTTGCGCGTGGCCGGATCAATGGAAAATTCGAGTTTGGCGGCAAAACGCGCGGCGCGCAGCATCCGTACCGGGTCTTCCCTAAAGCGGGTTTCGGGGTCGCCGATCATGCGTAGCACGCGTTTTTTGCAGTCCGCCACGCCGCCAAAATAATCGTGGATTTCTTCGCGATCCGGGTCGTAGTACAGCGCATTGACGGTGAAGTCGCGGCGCGCGGCATCGTCCGCATGATTGCCAAAAATATTGTCTGACAGCAGACGGCCATGCGCGTCGGTCGGACGTTCCTCTTCGTCGTCGGCCTCTTTCTGGCCGTTGGCGCGAAAGGTGGTGACTTCGATCGTCTCGCGGCCGCACATCACATGCACAATCTGAAAGCGCTTGCCGATGATGCGCGAGCGGCGAAACAAACGCCGGATCTGATCCGGCGTCGCATCGGTCGCCACATCAAAATCCTTGGGACGCAAATCCAGCAGCAGATCGCGCACCGCGCCGCCGACGACATAGCCCTTGAACCCGGCATCCGCCAGTTTTTCGCACACATCCAGCGCACAGTCATCCAGCCGGTTGCGGTGAATGCCGTGTTTGGCCAGCGGCAGAATGCGTGCGGCGGCGTGGGCAGCGTGCGGCTTGCGGCCGAACATCTTTTTGATGATGCGACGGATCATTGAATGAGTGGGCGCGGGGATGGAAAAATCAAGCGGTGATTATACAGCTTGAGCGCAGGTGCCCCGCCCTTGCCACAACGCAGCGGTGCCTGTCCCATACAGTGCTTCAAGCGAGTCAGGATTGAGCAGGGTTTCCGGCGTACCGGTTTGCCAGCGGCCATCGCCAAATAAAAACAGCAGCCGATCGCAATGGCAGGCTGCCCAGTTGGGATCGTGCAAGGTGAGGGTGACGGATTTTCCTGCACCGGCCTCTGTGCGCGCCCAGGCGAGGAGCCGGGCCTGATGCGCCGGGTCGAGATGTGTCAGCGGCTCGTCCAGCAGGTAAACCTGCGGCGTTTGAACGCCCAGTTGTGCCAGTCTCGCACGCTGGCGCTCACCGCCGGACAGCGTATCGAGGGAGCGATGGGCAAGTTCAGTGAGTTCCCAGGCAGCAAGATGCGACGGCAGATCACCCGGCGCATCGTCAAAGGGATAGCGTCCCAGCGCAACGAAATCAGTCACGCTGCCGAAAAATCCGCCTTCGTCGCTTTGCGGCAACAGGCCGATGTGTTGCGCACGCACCAGCGGTAGCAGAGACGCGAGCGCGTGGCCGTCGAGCGTCACCTGGCCATCCGCAGGCGCGGCCAGGCCGGCGAGCACCGTCAGTAAGGTCGATTTACCCGCGCCGTTGGCACCCAGAATGCCGAGCACTTCGCCGGGTTCGAGCGCGAGATCGAGCGCGTTGACCAACGTGCGCGCGCCGCTGCGCAAGCTCAAGTGATGCGCGGCGAGGTTAAAAATAGTGGGCTTCATGAAACAAAGTCGGATAGTAATAGTGCTGGAAAAGAACCAGTAATTACCGTCAAACCAGTCTTACCCCATCCCAATATTGGGCAAGCAGGTTGTCGTTGGTCAGCAATACCAGCGGTTCAGCCATGCTTTGTGCCACCAGCATACGATCGAACGGATCTTTGTGCAGATGGGGCAACGTGAGCAATTGCTCGGCGTGATTTCCCAGAACGGGCAATTCTTCGATGTCCATTTGCGCCAGCGCACGGCGCAAGGCGGGCAGCGCAACGTCAAAGTCCGTACGCCGCAATCCGCTTTTGATGGCAATTTCCCACAGGCTGGCGGTGCTGCAATACAGCAGGTTGTCTGTATCCTCCAGCATGCTTCGCGCCTCGGCGCCGAGTTGGCTGCTTTGCGCTACCGCCCAGAGCAGGATATGCGTGTCCAGCAAGATGCGCATCAGCCGATGCCTGCAAATGCAGCAAGCACTTCATCGGGCAGAGGCGCATTGAAATCTTCTGGAATCTTGAAGCGGCCATCGAGTACGCCCAGCTTGCGTTTTTTTGCTTTGGGCTGGATGCGGCACAAGCGCGCAATCGGTTTGCCAGCGCGCGCGATGACAATATCAGCGCCCTGCGCAGCCTCATCTGCCAGGCGCGACAGGTGTGTCTTGGCTTCGTAGATGTTGATGATTTGTTTCATGCGTCCTCCACTGCTTGATGAAGACTTAGTCTAGTTGGTCTACATTTTATTGGCAAGCAAAGAGGCATTCACGGTCTGCGCAACAACCACAGCATTAGCGGTACCCCGATCAGCGCGGTCAACACGCCCACCGGCAATTCGCGCGGGGCGATGACGGTGCGCGCGAGCGCATCGGCCAGCACCAGCAGGTTGCCGCCGGTCAATGCTGCGGCGGGGAGGAGAGCGCGGTGGCTGGCAAGACCCAATCGCCGCAGGGCGTGCGGCACCATCAGGCCGATGAAGCCGATGCTGCCGGCTTGCGCGACGACCAGGGCAGTGCAGGC
>JAYVLR010000110.1:0-2238 GCA_043759395.1 Thiobacillaceae bacterium | reverse complement strand
GAATACGTGCTGCGCGCGCTGACTCGGGGCGTGCGTTGCCAGTACACGCCGGATATCGTTCAGCACCACTACGTCGATACCGAGCGGCTCCAACTCGGCTATCTGCTGAAAAAGAGCTATCAGCGCACCCGTTCGACCGCCCGCATCCATGGCGGCGGATCGGTTCCGCTTTATATGTGGCGCAAACTGGCCGAATACGGTTTCCATAGTGTGTTCAGCTTGTCGTGGGCCAAGCGGCGTTTTTACTGGGTGCGCACGGCTGCTGCACTGGGTGAGATACAGGGCCGCAGCGAGTCGGGGCATCGCAAAAATAATCTCGGTCTGCCACCCGACCGTGGCATGTTGGGCGTAGAAACGCTGGCGCTGCTGACCGCAGCAGGCGGCATCATCGCCTGGTTCGCCAGCGGCGACGCGCGCTGGGCCGGCCTGTTCCCCGCGCTGGGGGTGGCGGGGGTGGGCACGTCAGTTCTGCTTGCCAAGTCGATACTCGACTTTTCGCAGACTGGGCCGCGCATTCGCGAGGAGGTGCTTACGCAATACCGGCGCTATACCCTGTTTGCGCTGGTGCGGCTTTCAGCGTGGGCGTTCGCTCTGATGCTGTTCACCAGCGGCGCAGGCGTGCTGATTTACTTCATGCTCAGCGCAGCGATCAGCGCAAGCTGGTCGAATGGCCTCGCTATCGCCGCCGCCCTCCTTGGCATCATTGGGGCATTCCTGCTGCAATTCATTCGCAAACTGCGTTTCAACCCCGGTCTACTGGTGGCATCGATGCACTACCGCATGGGCCGGCTGCACCGGCTGTGGCACTGGATGACACCGACGCGCATTGCGACCATGCAGTCACTGGGAATGGGGATGGCCGGCCTGTTGTTGTTGGTGGCATCCTGGCAGCTGGCGAAGGAAAACCGCCTGGGCGACCTGATGGCGCTGTGGGCAGCCACGCTGTTCTTTACCGGAACGATCATCTGGGCAAGCTGGCAGCCGCAAGTACGCGCACCGCGCAAGTTACCGCCCCGCGCGCCAAACACACCACCCAACATTCTGATGGTCGGCTCCGACACCCTGCGTGCCGACCGCCTGGGTGCGCTCGGCTACCGCCGCGCGCTGACGCCGAACATCGATGCGCTGGCCGCAGCCGGTACTCTGTTCGCCAACTGCTATGTGCCGTGCGCCCGCACTGCCCCGAGCCTGATTTCCATGCTGACCGGTACCTGGCCGCACACCCATGGCATCCGCGACAATTTCGCCGACGACGAAAACACGCGCCTGAAAGTAGATGCCCTGCCTACACTGCTGAAAAAGGACGGCTACCGCACAGCGGCGATCTCGGATTGGTGCGGTGGCGACATGGGCAAGTACTCCTTCGGCTTTGATTACACCGACCTGCCGGAAGACCAGTGGAACCTGAAATATCTGATTCGCCAGGGGCCCAAGGATTTGCGCCTGTTCGTGTCCTTGTTCACCCATAACCGGCTGGGGCGGTGGCTGTTGCCCGAGTTGTACTACCTGGGCGGGGTGCCGCTGACGCAGCCACTGGGTAAGCGCGCACGGCGGTTGGTGTCGCGCTTGGCAGAAAGCGCGCAGCCGTTTTTTCTCAACGTGTTTTATTCCACCACTCACCCGCCGTTTGCGTCGGAGTGGCCGTGGTATACGCGCTACGCCGATCCGGCCTATGCGGGCGAATCCAGGTTTGCGATGGCACGGCTCACCGACCCATTCGAGATCATTCGTCGCCAGGGCGCGCCCAAGGAGGAATTCGACCTCGATCAGATCATCGATTTGTACGACGGCTGCGTAGCGGAATTCGACGATGAAGTGGGCAAGATGCTGAGCCACCTTGAAACTTGCGGCCTGGCCGACAACACGATCGTCGTCGTCTATTCGGATCACGGCATGGAGTTTTTCGAGCACAACACTTGGGGGCAGGGCAATTCCGCCGTCGGCGATTTCAGCCCGCGCATCCCGCTCGTGATCCGTGATCCGCGCCTCCCCGCGCGCGGCAAGGTGGACAAGGTAGTGCGTTCGATCGACCTCGCCCCCACCCTGCTCGACCTCGTCAATGCGCCGCCCGTCGCCAGCATGGATGGTGTGTCACTAGCGGGATGTCTGACGGCAGAGGGGGTCTGCCCTGAACTCGATGCCTTCAACGAAACCGGCATCTGGATCGCCGACATTCCCGGCCTGCCCGATACCCACCTGCGCTACCCGGATCTGCTGGAACTGATGGAAGTGCCCGAC
>JAYVLR010000109.1:0-5212 GCA_043759395.1 Thiobacillaceae bacterium | reverse complement strand
CCCTTGAGCTGGATCGCCTTGGCGATGCCCGCAGCTAAGGGGAATGGCCCGCCGACCAAGGCGTAACCGCCCATGAAGCGGTGCGCCGCGTCGAAGATGTGCATCGAGCCGCCCCGGCCTTTGGAGGAGCCGGTTTCTTTGCCATACAGCTCGGCCATCACTTCTTTTGGGTCGGCGCCGCATTTGATCGCGTGGACGTGGTCGCGATAGCCGGTGATCACGTAATCATGCCCGGGACGCGCCGCCTCCATCACGCCGTTGCAGCAGGCTTCCTGACCGGGATAGAGATGCAGAAAGCCGCCGATCTTGCGTTCGATATAGGCCTGGTAGCAGCGTTCTTCAAAACGGCGGTGCAACACCATTTCTTTCAACACGCGTTTTTTGTCTTCAATCTTCATTCTTGACCCTACGGGGTTGGGACGTAAAATATGCTGTTTGAATTACAAGCCGTGCGATTATCCGGTAAACCCCGCCATCCATCAAGAAAAACGGCCTTCATTGAGAGCAAACATGTCCCCTAAACTGACTGAAAATAAACAGGAAATCACCACAAAACAACTTGAAAGCGCAGGTCACGCATTGATCGTGCTGCCGTTTGGCAAGACGCTGCCGGATATGCCGGGCGGCGTTTCGGTGCGTGCCACGATGAAACGCCGCGAGATGAAGGCCGACGCGCTGGCCAAGACCCCGGTTGCGGTTGAATTGCCCGGCGGCACGCTGGCAGTGACGGTTATGCTCGATGCTGCCAAGACCCCGTTCGAGACGCATGAGCACTTGCGCCGCGCGATGGCCATGCTCGTGAGCGAGCATCCCCGTGCGCTCAGCATTGCCGTGTTTGGCGATGCCGCGTTCAAGCAAAAAGCAGCGGAGGCGGCGGTTTATGTTGCGCTGGTGAATGCTGCGCCCTTGCCCAATAAAAAATCCAAAACCGAGACGGCGCTTAAAACCGTTTCGCTCTACGGCCACCAGTCGCCAGACAAGCTGGCGCATGTTTGCGCGCTCGCCGAAGGCAATGTACTCGCCCGCAGCTTGACCGTACTGCCGCCCGACGAGCTCACGCCCGGTGCGTATCGTAAACGCATCAAGGCGCTGGCTAAAACCTATGGCTGGAGCGTGGAAGAATTCAGCTTCGACAAGCTGAAGAAAATGGGTGCCGGCGCATTTTGTGCCGTGGCGCAGGGCTCGCCAGCAAAGGATGCGGCAATTGTTCGCATCAGCTACAAGGGGCAAGGGGCGAAAGGCAAGGCGAAGAAAGTGGCGCTGGTTGGCAAGGGCATTTGCTTCGACACCGGCGGCCATAATCTCAAACCCGCCAAATACATGCAGGGTATGCACGAAGACATGAACGGCTCGGCGGTGGTGCTCGGCATCATGGCCGCTGCGAGCAAGCTCAAGCTGCCGCTTGTGCTGGAAGGCTGGGTCGCGCTTGCCGACAACCACATCAGCCCCCAAGCCTACCGGCAAAACGAAGTGGTGAAAGCCCTGAACGGCACCACCATCGAAGTCGTCCATACCGATGCCGAAGGCCGCATGGTGCTGGCCGATACCCTGACGTTGGCCGCTCGCGCCCAACCCGACCTCATCGCTGACTTTGCCACGCTGACCGGCTCCATGCATACCGCCCTCGGCAGCCGCATGTCCGGCGTGTTCGCGACGAACAGTGCGCTAGCGCATCAGGCATCCAAGGCCGGGATCGCCAGCGGCGAGCGCATCGTTGTCTTCCCCTATCCTGAGGACTACGACAGCAACCTGGATTCCACCGTCGCCGATGTCAAACAATGCAGCATGGAAGGCGAAGCCGATCACATCCTCGCCACCCGTTTCCTCTCGCGCTTCGTCGGCGATACGCCGTGGCTCCATATGGATTTATCCGCCCACAGTTGCAAAGGCGGACTGGGTGCGGTGATGACCGATGCCAACGGGTTTGGCGTGGCGTGGGGGGTGGCTTTGCTGGGAAGCTTGCAAAACTGACCATGGCGGCTGATTCGACGTGGCCGAATGCGGCAGCCAGACTCACGTTGCGTCTGTTTTTAGGTGTGCATTTTTCATCATGAACGTGATGAGGTCTTGACAATCGTGTTTGTTTCAGGCTAGAGTCCTTCCCAGTTGTTAAGGGCAAACCCGTCGCGAGGCGGGGACGCAAAGCTTCCGGTCTGAGGTGTTTATCAGATAGCGGGGTTGCCGGTTCCTCTTCGTGATGAGGCGGTAGCGTGAGTCCCTGACTTTTTTTGGACTTACGGAGACACAACATGACCGCCTTGGATCACCACCATCTGAGTTCACACAATTGCCGCGACAGTTATCAGGTCGGGGCTGCCCCACTGTTACTGGTCGGCGCACTGGCTTCTGCGTTGATGTTCATGTATGCAGAGAAAGCACATTCCGCCACCTTTGAACCGACTGGCCGCCTGCTGGTGCAGCCGCGCGCAGGTTTGTCCGACAAGGATATGGATCGCGCCATGAAAATTGCGGGCGCTCACCGCATGGGCAGAATAAGCAACCATAACCTGCAACTGGCTGAAATGGCCGGCGTGGCATCGATCGAGACCGTCATCAAGAAACTGCGTGCCAGCAAGCTGTTCAAGATGGTTGAAGAGGATGCCCGGGTGGTCGTTGCCGCGACGACCGTTTCCGATCCTTATTACGCCAGCAGCTGGCATCTGCCTACCATCAATGCGCCGCTGGCATGGGATTTCAGCAATGGCAGCGGTACGGTGATTGCGATTCTGGACACGGGCGTGGATTCCACCCATCCCGATCTGGCACCTAACATCGTTCCTGGCTGGAATGTGTATGACAACAACGCCGATACCGCAGATGTGTATGGCCACGGCACTGCAGTGGCGGGCACGGCTGCGGCAGCGGCCAACGACGGGATCGGCTCGGCGGGCATCGCCTGGGGCGCCAAGATCATGCCGGTTCGTATTTCGGATACCAATGGTTATGCCTATTTCAGCACCGTGGCGCAGGGGATTTACTGGGCAGCCGATCATGGCGCGCGCGTAGTCAACGTCAGTTTCAACGGCGTAGCGGGAAGTGCTACGGTGCAGGCTGCGGCCGATTATCTGCGCGCCAGGGGCGGCGTGGTGGTAGTGGCGGCAGGCAACAGCGGCGCGGTGGAAGCGATTGCGTCCAGTGCTTCGCTGCTGGCCGTATCCGCGACTGATCAGGGCGACATCAAGGCGGGCTTTACCAGCACCGGCGCTTATGTAGACCTGGCTGCGCCCGGCGTCGGCATCCTGACAACTACGCGCGGCGGCGGTTACGGCAATGCCAGCGGCACTTCGTTTGCCAGCCCGCTGGTGGCGGGTGCTGCGGCGTTGGCGATTTCCGCCAATCCTGCATTGACGGCTGATCAGGTCGATGCTGTTGTACTGGCCACCGCCAGAGACCTGGGCGCGGCGGGTTATGACACCACCTTTGGCAGCGGTCTCTTGAATGCGGGCGCAATTGTGACTGCGGCGCTCTCGCAAAAAGTAAGTGCGCCGATTGATGCGCAAGCACCTTCGGTCGCTATTTCGGCACCGCTGGGCGGAACCGTCAGCGGTTTGGTGCCGGTCAATGTGTCCGCCAGCGATAACGTGGGCGTGGTGAGCGTCGATCTTTACGTGAACGGCCAGATAATTGCCACGGATAACGCCGCGCCCTTTTCGTTTAGCTGGGATTCGAACAAAGTGGCCAACGGCACCGTCAGCGTAGTTGCCTATGCCTACGATGCGGCAGGCAATAGCAAGGCATCCGCACCGGTTGTGTTGACGGTCAGCAATATTGTGGCAGACACCCTGGCGCCCGTTGTCTCTTTATCAACGACGACATCGGGTTATGGAATCAGGATCAACGCGAGCGCGACCGACAATGTCAAAGTCAGCAGCATGAGTCTGGCGATAGACGGAAAAACGGTAGCGAACGTCACGGGCAGCAGCCTGATTTATGGCGTGCGGTTGCGCTATTTTCCGGCGGGCACTCACACGCTCACGGCTTCGGCCACCGACACTGCGGGCAATACATCCAGCAAATCCATCAGTATCAACCGCTAGACGTTTTTTCCTGCAGAGGATTGTCGGCCTTCGAGCCGGCTTTTTTACGTCTGCGATAGGGTTCGTAAAGGAACACTCTGGCGTGGATGATGTTTTTTGCATTTGTTTACGATTGCGTCAATTTCATGTGACAGGTTTTAATCTACACTTCAGTCAGCGAAATTTACACACTCACAAGGGAAACATCATGCGCTTACCCACCAAAACACTCAGCATTGCCATTCTGGCAGCAGGCTTCGGCACACTGGCCTCCCAGGCAATGGCCCAACCGCGCTATTACGACCCTAGCAATGCAGGCGGCAATGCAGGCAATACCAATGGTTATGAGCTGTACAAGACGATAGGCTGCCCCGGACGGGGCTTGTTGGACGCGCCTTGCCGCGAGGACAAGCCTGTCGCTAAAGCCGCGCCTGCTCCCGTTCCGGCACCGGTAAAACCTGTCATGTCTACGAACGCTATGCCCAATGCAAAACCGGGCGAGTGCTATGCCAAAGTCATCCAGCCGCCTGTTTATCGCACCGAGCAAGTTAAAAAACTGGTGAAAGAAGCCGGCGAGCGCATCGAAATCGTGCCGCCCGTCTACAAGGCCGTGAAGGTTCATGTCACCTCTGAAGAAATTCAGGAAGTCGTTCCTGCTGTTTATGAAACCGTTACAGAGCGTGTAATGGTCAAACCTGCCACTACGCGCTTGGAGCCCGTTTCTGCTGTTTACGATACAGTTCAAGAAAAGGTGATGGTCAGGCCGTCCAGCAAGAAAGCTATTGATGTACCGGCCATCTTTGAAGATGTTACCGAGAGAAAGCTGGTGCGTGAAGCCTACACGTACTGGAAGCCGGGCACGTCCACCAATATCCAGAAAATTGACGAGAATAGCGGCGGAATCATGTGCCTGGTTGAAGTGCCTGCGGAATACCAGACCATTGCCAACCGTGTTCTGAAAACCCCTGCCAGCGTTCGTTATGAAGAGATTCCGGCGGAATACCAGACCGTGACCCGGTCCGGGCTGAAGAGTGCGGCCACGACCCGTAGCGTCGAGGCCCCGGCAGAATATGCCGACCAAAAAGTGACCAAGCTGGTCAAGCCTGCCGCTATTGTGTCCAAGACCGCGCCGGTTGATTACATGCGCGAAGTCATGACTGAAGTGTCTCCCGCCACTCAGAAGCGTGTTCCGGTTC